>CAZSBC010000006.1:0-50845 GCA_964605195.1 uncultured Spirochaetales bacterium
GGCTCTGAATCCGCAGATCCAGGAGATCAGGGAGAAGTACAAAGACAATTCGGCGAAGATGAACCAGGAGATGTCGGCCCTCTATAAAAAGGAGAAGGTCAATCCCATGGGAGGATGTCTGCCGATGCTCCTGCAGTTTCCCATATTCATAGCCCTGTATGGGCTGCTGAACAAACATTTTGAGCTGCGCGGGGCAGTATTCATTCCGGGCTGGATCTCAGATCTCTCTTCACCGGAATCGATATGGAACTTTTCACCGGCCACCATACCCTTTCTGGGAAGCGATTTGCGGTTGCTCCCGATACTATATGTAGCCACGATGATTTTTTCCATGAAAGTCAGCCAGTCCGCCACGGCACAGTCAGCCGGAAGCAATGCCAACATGACAAAGATATTCACCTATGTCATGCCGGGAATGTTCTTCTTCATACTGTATAACGCCCCTTCCGGGCTGATTCTCTACTGGACGGTGATGAATATTGTCACGGTTCTCCAGCAGACAGTGACAAACAGACTGCGAAAAAGCAGAGATGAACACAATCCGGGTAGTTCCAATCTGAAAATAGTTAAGAAATCCACAACAGGCAAAAATAATGGCAAAGTCAAACCTGCCGGAAAGAAACGATAGATTAGAGGTGCACTATGGTAAGAGAGTTTGAAGGAAGAACAGAACAGGAAGCCATTGACAATGCAATGGATGAACTGCAGCTGGAAAGAGATAATTTTGATGTTGAAATACTGGAGAGTGAGAAAAAGGGACTGTTCCGCAAGGGGTCGGTAAAGATCCGTATCCATTACACAGATGGCTCTGCCGTTGAGAAAACCGTCAGGGAACCCTATGCACAGGTTGATATGTCTGAGTATGAAGAGAAGGTTGTGACCTTTGTTGAGAATGTACTCGTAAAAATGGGGTTTCCGGGAGATGTATCGGTTGCTTACCGGAGGGATTACAAACTTGGTATCACGATTGAATCTCCCGATTCCGGCATAATCATCGGTAAGAAGGGAAAGAACCTCGATGCGCTTCAGCTGCTGACCAACGTATATGCCGGGCAGCTGGATAACTCGAAAAAGGTTATCATCGATAGTGAGAATTACCGGATACGGCATGAAGAACATCTGGTCAAGCTTGCCTACAAGACGGCTGAGTATGTGAAGAGTACCAAACGTTCCAAATTGCTGGAGCCGATGAACCCCTTTGAACGCCGGCTGATTCATACCGCACTCAATGATATCATCGATATCGATACCCGCAGTGAAGGAGAGGGGTTGTATAAGCAGGTTCGGGTATTCTACAAGGGAATCAATAGCAAATAGACGATTGAAACAGTGGAAACGCTGTATGCAAGCCGGGAGAATTTGATGAAGAGAGAACAGAGAAACTCCTACCTGTTTACTTCCGAATCTGTCAGTGAAGGACATCCTGACAAACTCTGTGATCAGGTTTCTGATGCCATTCTGGATGCGTGCCTTACAGATGATCCTGCTTCGCGGGTAGCCTGCGAAACCTTTGCAACTACGGGTATGGTGCTCATTGGTGGAGAGATCACCACTGAGACATATGTTAACTTGCAGAAACTGGTTCGGGATGTTGTCGAGGAGATTGGATATACCGATCCGTCCTATGGGCTGGATTATGAATCAATGGCGATACTCAATACTATCCATACCCAATCAGAAGATATATCAATGGGCATTAACATCTCGGAGGGCGTTAACAGCGGCAAGCAGGGCGCCGGAGACCAGGGAATGATGTTCGGGTATGCCTGTGATGAGACTCCGGAACTGATGCCGGCTCCGATCATGTTCAGTCACAAGCTGTTGATACAGGCTGCTGAGCTGCGGAAAGCACGAATTCTCTCCTGGATGCGACCGGATGCCAAAAGCCAGATTACCCTGGAATATCGAGACGGCCGTCCCTCTCGGATACATACAGTGGTGATGTCCCAGCAGCACCATCCGTCGGTCAGCCAGGATGAAATACACGAAGCTCTCATAGAAGAGGTCGTGAAACCGGTCCTGGAACCTACAGGGCTGTTTGACAGCCAGACAAGGATTCTTACAAATCCGACCGGCAGGTTTGTCATCGGTGGTCCACACGGAGATACCGGGCTTACGGGACGGAAGATTATTGTTGATACCTATGGCGGAATGGGAAGACATGGAGGAGGAGCCTTCAGCGGAAAGGATCCCTCCAAGGTGGATCGATCGGGGGCCTATATGGCCCGCTACATTGCCAAGAACCTGGTAGCTGCCGGAATCTGTTCCCGTTGCGAGGTTGAGGTAGCCTATGCAATAGGTGTTCCGGAACCAGTTTCGGTATTGGTGGAGACCTTCGGAACGGGGGTTCTGCCGGATGTAGAGATTGAACAGCTGGTGATCAGGGAGTTTGACCTTACCCCAGCCGGCATTATTGCCTCCCTTGACCTCCTTCAGCCCATTTACAGGAAAACCGCAGCCTACGGCCATTTTGGAAGGGACCATTTTTCCTGGGAGCAGTGCGATAGGACTGAAAGCCTGAAGAGGGGTTAGCAGCCGTTATAACGATGACCAGTCACCGGCATCAATTTTTTTTGCCAGGGCGGCGGCGCTCTCCGATGAAAACTGCGCGCCCTGCTGGCTGATAATCTCCCCGGCAAGGAAAGATGCGAGCAAACCGCTTTCAAATGTGGTAAAATTACGACACACTCCCAGCAGGAAGCCGGCGGCATAGATATCTCCTGCACCGGTTGTGTCGACTGGCTCCTTTCCTTTAACCGGTATTCTGAAAAGCTCGCCCTCATGACTTGCATAGGAACCGTGTTTCCCATTCTTGACGATTGCTGTACGGCAGATTTTTCCCATGGCCTTAGCACACTCACCGGCATCGTAGTTGTCGAAGAGAATCCGGGCCTCTTCGTTGTTGGCAAAAACGATGTCGACATGCTCGTCAATCAGCTTGAGGAAGGTTTGCCTGTTTCTGCTCACGGAGAAGGGGTCTGCAATATCAAACGATACCAGGGTCCCGTGCTCCTTTGCAGCAGTTATCCCGGTCAGTATAGACTGCTTCTGGCTCTCCGTATCCCACATATACCCGGTGAAATGGAAAATTCCGGCTTCCGCAAGTATCTCCCTGTCAACGTGCTGCGATCCGAAGGCTCTGTTTGCTCCGAGAAAGGTGTTCATTGTCCGTTCCGAATCCGGTGAAATGAGGATAATGCTCGAACCGGTAGGCTTTCCGCAGACAGAGAGCTGGTCGCGTACCGAGAGCTCCTGCAGTCGTGCCTTATATAAGGAACCATATTCATCGTCACCGACCATTCCGGCAGCAACCGAAGGAATTCCAAAAGAGGCAAGTGTGATTATCGTATTTGGGCAGGAGCCTCCGCAACCGTAAGATATTTCTCTGCCGGCAATGAAAGCAAGCAGTTCGGCTCGTCGATCTGCATCTATCAGGTGCATGGTACCCTTGTGCAGACCCAGCTCAAAGAGATCCTCGTCAGAGACCGGGGCAAAGATATCAATCAGCGGATTGCCGATACCATAGACATACGGTTTCATAACACTATACTATCGGGAAACAGAGGCGTATACAAGAAAATAATGTCACGACTTATTCAACGGCACGACGCTGCTCGTGACTGAGGCGGTACTGCATATATGCGGCCGCTGTATCTGCCATGTGTTCACAGTGCTGCTGCTTGGATACCCCGGCTTTCCTCGGTGCCGGGTAGATGGGAGCTTCAATATATAGCTCCACCTTGGGGGGCAGAAATCTTCGATAGGTCAATTTCTCGGTTATGGGTACCACCGGCAGGTTAAACTTCCGGGCAAGTGAGAAGGCACCGGAGCTGAATGGGCGCAGACCGCTGGAGAAAGGGAGCATTTCCCCTTCGGGAAAAATATGAATTGAGGTAATCGGTCGTTTCTGCAGGCGCAGACCCAGCGGTTTCAATATCCTGCCGGGCACCTTTTCCGGTATGGGAATGCATCGCAGGAGGCGGATCAGTCGGGATAGAAACGGTCGCTTGAAGGTAGCCTCCCTGGCTGTGAAAATAAGGCGTCGCGGCCACACAGCAATGGCAATGAAACCGGGGTCAAGGTAATGACAGTGATTGGAGATAAAGATTGCTTGGGGGATTCCCCTCAGATGGGCCCTTCCACGGATTCGGATAGCGAAGAGCAGAGGGTAAAAGAGCAGCTGCAGCATGAAAAAGAGGTGATAAACCACTGGCGAAAAGAGCCGGTAGAGACGGGAATTGGAGAAGATTTTCACTTCACGATTCTGCTTTTCCATAGGAAGCCCCTATCTGACTTTGTGGCAAACACACCTCTGATCAGCATCCAGAGTGCGATCAAAAAGGATACGGGATACAGCAGTGCAATGACTACGGGAAAACGATTGTACAGCAGAACGGTTGTCCAGGCGCTTAGAAGCAGACTTATCCCGGCATAGAGCAGGAAGGAGATGGTAAAGGGGGCTGAGACAAGCAGGTAGATAAAGGTGAGGGTTGGTAAAACAACAAACACCAAAAACAGTGGGACGAGCAGCAGCAATAACCCCGTTTTCTTGTCAAAAAAGTCAAAAATACACTTGGTGATTCCCCGTACGGCCTCACCGAAGGAGGCATACATGTCACAGGATACCACAGAATTGACGTTGAGAAAAACCTGTCGGTATCCCCGCGAATTAAGCAGCCTTGCCATATGAATGTCATCGGTCAGGACCCGGGGAATTGCAGCATATCCTCCTACAGCATCATAGGCACTCCTGCGGATACAGAAGTACTGACCGAGAGCAAGGGCGAATGCCGGCAGGGGATAGCGCTTCTGTCTCCATACGGGGGTAAAGAAAAGTAGGTTGAGAAAGAGCAGGGAGATGACCATTGCGGTAGACTTGCCTGTGAAGCGCTGTTTGGGATAGCCGGAGAGAAAATCCACTCGGTGGTATGCAAGGTTGGTGACGGCAAAGGAGATGCTCTCACTGGCATGGATGGTGTCTGCATCGGTGAACAGCAGTATCTCACCGTCGGCATACCCGGCCAGCTGATGAAGGGCATGGTTTTTTCCGTACCATCCGTCCGGAAGCGGTTTCCCGTGGATAACCCGCAGGCAGTCAAGCTCCTCTTCCAGGGCCATAAGAAGTGTGCCGGTACTATCTGTGGATTGATCGTTGAGAACAATAATTTCTTATTTGGAAGATGTTTGCCGGGCCAGTGAATGTATGCAGCGGGCAATTTTATCCTCTTCGTTGCGGGCCGGTATGAGTACCGATACCCTGCTGCCGTCTGTGATGAACGGTCGCAGGGTATAAATCTGCATGAAAATAATATTTCGCAGGGTAATATAGAGGGCAAATATTCCCGTAACAGCTGCTACCAGATTGAAAACCTGTTCCCACATCATTACCATAAGGCTATATAAAGAGAGGATATTGGTCAATGGAAAAATCCATTTCGGCCAGCACAGCGGCAGAAGATATGGTTGCTGAACGAAACAGCTGGAAAAAAACACTGATCAGAAAGATTCTCCCGGCAGGGATGCTTGTGCTGTTCGTAATGCCTGTTCCAGCGAATCTTTCAGCAGAAGATATTCCCCAGCCGACATTGATTGCAGAACGGACATTCCTGGAAGTTCCGGAAACCCTCTGGCTTCCCGGGGATTTCTCTCCGGAAGAGCTCTCCTTCCTGCACCTGGACAGTGCCATCATCGGGGCAGAGTTCCTGTACCGATTGGTCGATGTCTTCCCACAGGCAGCCATGGTTGATGTCTATAACGGACTGCTGCGTTACAGTGAGATGCAGGGGCTGCAGTACTACTCGATGCGGGATGATACAATGCAGACCCTGATCAATGATTCCTACCGGATAGCCGGACCTGAAGACCCTACTCCGCTGGATGATCTTCAGCTGGAGAGGCTGATCCCTTCCGTCACAGTGTTTATCAGACAGTATGTAAGGGATTTCAATGAAGTCATCTGGCAGGCAGACTACCGCTGCAGAGAGGGAGTCATAACGATCAGATTACGGAACACACACCCCCTCTCTTTCGGACCCTTCAGAATCGTTGATACCGGTAAATTTTCGGTCTTCCTAGCTGCCGTTGCTGATGAAACGGATGTGTTGCTCTATCAGCTAGGAACGGTCACTTCCTCAGGCATGCAGCTGCTGATATTTCTCGGATTGGGAGAGCATCTGGAGGCCTCCTTTTTCCACAGGATGAAGGCCCTCAATACCATCTACTCATCATCGAAGAACGACTGAATGTAGCGGTTGCCCGGATAGATTTCAAGGGACAGGTCTCTCCAGTAGCGGGCCGTCTTCTCGTCCTCGGTTTTTGTGGCAATAATGGTTCTCAGCAGGTAAAGAGAGAAGAGTTCGAAATCGGGAAGCCCCTCCCGCATCTCCATGCAGAGGTCGGCAACTTTTCTCGCTTTTCGGACACTTCCCCCGAAGAGGATGGGTGCATGGAGATATCTGTTACCCAGCATCAGCATGGCATGGAAATTATCCTCGTCGTACTCTAAGGCCGTGTCGATCAGTTTGGATGAAGCCAGACCGTAGGTGAAGAGATTCTCGAGCGGGTTGATGAGAAACAGACCGCCAGCAAGTTCCGCTTCTATGGCATAGGCCTGTGAGGTAAAGGCCTCACTGGAGAAGCTGCTCTCATGGAGAGCCTTCTCGGCAATTTTCAGGTAGGCTTTCCCTGCATCACGGTCCAGGCAGTACTCCTCAACGGCTAGGTGCTTTCCCAGAAGAACTGTTGCATGGGCATACAACAGTACTGCCGTGTTCCGGTCCGCTATTTCAGTTATATGGTCAATAAGCTGATCATATCGGGAATGGATAAGGGTGATCGGTTTGGCGTTGTAGAGACTCTCCGTAAATGCTGTAAAGAGCGGATCATGGTAGTGCCTGTTCAACAGATCATAATCGGTACTGTTAGCTGCTGATAGAGGAAGTGCAGCAATGCAGAGCAGTATGACGATGACCCATCGCATAATGATGTTTTGCAGGGGTTTCTGTGCAGCCATATGCAATAGTAGCATAATTTGTTACATTTGATATAGACATATTATGAAGGCAGCATCATGCAGGATAGAGGCATGCAAACACTCCCCGAAACAACGCTCTCAGAGGCCGGATATATCGTACGATACAGCGGCATGACAGCATTGGACTGCTATTACCGCAGAGCTGCGGGAAGCATCATTGATATTGAAACCAATGCTGACCTCATAGCCCTTTCCACACTCTTCGATACCATAGAATTCCCCGGTGAGGAGCGTATTGATGCCGTGATAGAGTTCGGGGATGAGTGCCAGTACGCAATACGGATCATTGACACCGAAGAAGACCATGCTTCACCACTGCCTCCTCTCCGCTTCTACTACTACCCGGCCCGCAGGATCTTTCTCGATTCCTATGACAGCTATCGTCTGATCAGAAACCGGGAAGGTATAGATATCTCCCAGGTCAAACAGTTACTGACCGGCAGCAGCTACTGGCATACCATTGGCGATATAGCCGAAGCAGCAGCCCGGTATGATTGGGATATGGTACCTTCCGGAGAGCTTTCAACACTGCACGGCAGCAGCAACCCACTGCTGGTGAGCCGGGAACAGCGAAAAATTCTGCAGCGGCTGCTTGAGTCACCATTCCCCGGGAGAGGACTGGCACTGTTGATGGATTCCGGATTTGTTCATGCCCACTGGCCGCTGATTGCCGCAATGCAGGGCATAGCACAGGATAAGGATTTTCATCCCGAAGGAGATGTCTGGAACCATACGCTGGAGATGTTCCGTTACCAGAAGGAGCCGGATAGAGAGATTGCCATGGGTATCCTGCTCCATGACTGCGGTAAGGCCTATTCGCAGAAACAGAACAACAATGAATTTGACAGACACTCCCAGATCGGGGCTGACAGGGGATTCCGTTTCCTGCAGGGACTTGGGTTCCCGGAAGAGTATATAACCCACGTCAGGTACCTTGTCACCCATCATATGCTGCCGGCGCACATTGCTGAAATTCCGCACCGGTCCATCGAACCAGTTCTCGCAAATCCGCTCTTCCCCAAACTGCTTGAACTCTACAGATGTGATATTTCATCCTCATTCAGGGACCCTGAAGGGTATTACCGAGCCTGTGAATCCTACCGCAGGTTCAAGAAGCTCAAACGGAATCCCTACAGAGCGAAGCTGTGATACGCATCCCTGCAGATGGAATTATCTTGTTGCAAAAGTCAGGAAAGCCTTATAGAGTGAACTCATGAGCAGGTATCTGATTCAGGGCGGTAAAGCTCTCAAAGGAGAAATAACTTCCAGCGGCAACAAGAATGCCGCCCTGCCCTGCATTGCTGCCGCCCTGCTGACGGAAGAAACCGTCGTGCTGCATAATATTCCCGATATTGAGGATGTCCATGTGATGCTCAGCATCATGCGCTCCGTGGGGGCTGATGTACAGTATGTCCGGGGAGGCGCCTGCACGCTACGCACCGGGACTATATCCGGTATTATCCCCGAAAGGGAGGCGGCTGACATCAGGGCCTCGATCCTCTTTGCCGGTCCGCTGCTGGCCACCGTCGGTAAAGTGGTGCTGCCACCTCCCGGTGGAGATGTAATCGGATTGCGCCGGCTTGATACGCATTTCCTTGCCTTCAAGTCGATGGGGGTCAGGGTTGAGATGCAGGAAGACAACTCAATAATTCTGGAAATCAGCGGAACGGCACTGCTGGGGGCCGATATCTTTCTTGAAGAGATGTCTGTTACGGCAACCGAAAATACCATAATGGCTGCTGCTGCCGCCCGGGGAACTTCGGTGATACGAAACGCTGCCAGTGAACCCCACATCCAGGATCTCTGCCACCTGCTCGTTCTGATGGGGGTGAAGATCTCAGGGATCGGATCCAACCTGCTTGTGATTGAAGGCTGCCCGAAACGTCACGGCGCCGAGTTTACCATCGGACCCGATTTCATGGAGATCGGATCCTATATCGGGCTTGCTGCTGCGACAAAGGGTGAGGTCACCATCAATAATGTTGATATCGGTCAGCTTGCCATGATCAGGAACGGGTTCAAGAAGGTCGGTGTAACCTGGGAAGAGTTCCCCGGAGAGAGGGACCCCAGGCAGTCACAAGTGCGAATATCGGCTGAACAGCAACGGACCATTGTTCCCGATATCAGCGGAATGATTCCAAAGATCGACGATGCTCCCTGGCCGGGATTTCCGCCCGATTTACTGAGTATCATTACCGTGGTGGCAACCCAGTCCGAGGGGACAGTGCTGATCCATGAGAAGCTGTTCGAGTCGAGAATGTTCTTTATCGATATGCTGATCCGCATGGGAGCAAGAATCATTCTCTGTGACCCTCACCGGGCGGTTGTCTCGGGACCCTGCCGATTGCGAGGTACCCTGGTAACCTCACCGGACATTCGGGCAGGTATGGCCCTGGTAATTGCAGCTCTCTCAGCTCACGGGCAAAGTGAAATCCAGAATGTCTATCAGATAGAGCGGGGGTATGAGGATCTCTGCCGAAAACTGCGACTTCTCGGGGCCGATATTGTACGGGAAAGTTGATGACGGCATAATGCCGCATATATATGTATAGAAGGCAGGTTTCAATTACTTATTCACAAGTTATCCACAGGCGGATGCAACAAAATGATTTACCTTACCAGGAGGAAATTTCCGTTAAAATGGGGTAATCTGGGGTGCTGTAGCGCAAGGGTAGTTGTATTTACTTTTGAGTAAAACAGTTATAAAATTCTACTTAACATATGTAATATCTTGGAAAAATTTTTTGGGAAATTCTGCTGCAGAATTAGCTGTAACTCTGATACAAAAATCTTATCCACAAGTTATCCACAGGCAGAAGCCTACATGGCAATAACTTATTCTCACGTATTATTATAGGCGGTAACCGATTCCACGGACTGATGTAATGGGGGCACAGAGCCCCTTTGAAACCGTGCAGATTTTCCTGCGCAGTGAACTGATTACCATGTCCGGGAACCGACTGTTTTTCGGGCAGTTTGCAAAGAGGCGGTCATGAATCACTGCTCGCGGCAGTGGGTCAGGGCTGTATGCAGCGAGCAGCAGCAGAAGGGTCTGTTCCCGGGTATCAAGATCTGCCGAACCGAGATCTCCCCGCAGGGTGGATCGGAAACAGCTGAAGCGGTGGTATTCCGAAGTCCTGAAACTGGCTGGGATATTTCTGAAGACCCGGGCATGTATCTCCTCCCGGCAGAGCGGAAAGGAGATATAGTCGTCACAGAGAAGGGAAAGCCCGATACGGATCTGCATCCTAGGACCCGCAATGAAGACCGGACCAGCATTCAGGTTCCTGATCATCAGCAGAGTATCCGGATGCTTAAGAGCCGATGAAATATGAAATATGAAAACCCCGTGTGACCTGATACCGGGTAGCTGTTCCATACGCTCAATTCTGCAACCCAGATTGGCTAGGGTCGTGAGGAGCGCCTCTTCACTTGCAGCTGACTCTGTACTGACATAAAAGGGAATTTCTGCTGCCGACAGGAGATTGGTACGCGTCATCTACACTACCGGGAATTCATACTGTCTTGATCGTGTCCGTATCGGATAAAGCATGTACTCCTCCAGGTCAATCACATCACGGGCTGGTGATGCCGTTTCGGCTGCAAGAACACCCTTCTTCAGGGTACTGAACAGCTGTCGTACGTTTCCCGGCCAGGAAAAGGAGGTAAGGAGTTCACGGCTCCTGCTGCTGATGTGGAAATTCCTGTTATAGCGGTGGAGAAACCATTCGGCCAGGTCTATGATATCTTCCCTGCGTGAGCGGAGCGGGGGGATGAAGATGGAAAAGACGCAGAGGCGATACAGCAGATCGCTGCGCAGCCGTTTCCTGTAGGCATCTTCTTTCAGCAATACATTCGTTGCAGAGATGGTTCTTGCACTGAAGGGGTACTCCTTCGCTCCCCCTATCCGTCGAACCTTGCAATCTTCCAGAATTCTCAGCAGCTTTGGCTGCAGGGCTATATCGAGGTCCCCTATCTCATCCAGAAAGAGCGTCCCCCCATCGGCCTGTTCGAAGATACCCTTTCGGGCACGGTCGGCTCCGGTAAAGGCGCCCTTCTCATATCCG
This sequence comes from uncultured Spirochaetales bacterium, assembly GCA_964605195.1. GTDB lineage: Bacteria > Spirochaetota > Spirochaetia > JABMQR01 > JABMQR01 > CAZSBC01. The sequence continues at coordinate 11,101 of CAZSBC010000006.1, forward strand.
AACAGCTCGGCCTCCACCAGCTCACGGGGAAGAGCGGAGCTGTTGATGGCAACAAACCGACCTGAACGACCTGAATAGTGGTGGAGCAGTGTAGCCACAAGCTCCTTACCCGTCCCCGATTCTCCATGGATGAGGATGTTCTCGTTGCATGGGGCATAACGCATGATCTGCTCTCTCACGCTTACCGCAGCCTCTGATCGACCGATGAACAGCTTGTCGGATTGATAGACAGGGAGCCCCTGATACGCTGTTTGGATCTCCTTTTGCTCCTGCTCCTTATCTTCAGGGGGGAGACTAGCCTTCATGAAGGCTAGAAAGGCCGTGATGAAACGGTGGGTCGTCTCTCTGATATCAATCCAGCTGGTGAATGTATGTCTGACAGTCTCAGAGAGCTCAGATGATATCTTTAGGCGCACCTCCGACCGGTCAACGACAAAGAGTATCGGCACCTTGATGCATGATGCTGTCCAGAGCATCATGGAGGCAAACTCGGCTGAAGAGCAGCTGTCTGGCGGGGCGATACAGACGGCATCCGGTGAGTGCTGCTTGATGATCTGTTCCGCCTCTTCAAGTGTCAGTGCGGGAAATAGCGTGATGGGATAGTTTTCCAGGACAAGTGAAATGAGAATCTTACGCGCTATTCCGATAGTAAGCAGACGGAACATGGCATACTCCTAGGATAGGGTTGAAGGCCATAATAAAATATTGGGGGAAATGGGTAAATCATACTTCCGTATTACCTATAAGTAGGTATATGGAAACGACATTTCCGGAGGATTGAGAAGCCTTCTCAATCGGTATACAGAAGGATATAATCCGCTCCTGCTCCAGATCTCTATTGCATCAACATTGGGATACCGGTAGAATGAAACACATGAAAAAGATAACGATAAGCATCCTATTCTGTGTAATTATTGCCGGTATGCCCCTTTTTGCCCTTACAGCAGAGAGTGCTGAGGCTCCTCTTACGCCGGTGGAAGCAGCCTATAATGCGAGATTGCCGGAAGGAACCGATACGCTGCGGCAGATTGGATACAATGTGCTGGGATCCTGGAGCCCAACAGTAACCACGCAAGTTGATGATAAATATATTGTTGGACCGGGAGACTCGCTGCGGGTCTATATATGGGGCGATCCGGTTGATTATGGTGCGGTTCTGAGTAATTATGATGTGGAAGTAGATGCGAGCGGGAGCGTCTTTATAAAACCGATCGGTCGCGTTTCGGTCTATGGGAGGACGCTGAGTCAGATTGATGGAATACTGAAGGTCAAGTTTGCGATCAAGTACAAGAATATGGATCTGGAGACAACCCCGCTGAAACTGCGGAATTTTTCCGTATATGTCAGCGGATTTGCAGCCCAGCCGGGTGCCGTTTCTGTATCGAATCTCTGGTCGGCTGCCGATATACTCGGTGTTTCCGGAGGTGTCCTTACCCAGGGCTCGCTGAGAAGAATTACCATAACCGGCAGCCGTGATGAGACCAATGTCCGTGAAATTGATTTGTATGATCTGATCGTTACCGGAAAAGGTGCTCCCATTACCGAAAAGGTCATGGAGGGAGATATCATTTATGTACCTCCGCTGGGCAAAACGGCGGCAGTTGTGGGCATTGCACCACGACCCGGTATATACGAGTTCCTTGAGGGTGAAACGATCAGGGAGCTGCTTGGCTACGCAGGCGGTCCCGGACTGGCCGGTGCCCAGCCCGATATAAAACTGCTCCGTCTGACGGCAACTGGTGCTACCATTATCGATGGTGATATTACCGATGCTGAATTTCTTTCCGGAGCACTTCGTAATGGCGATATTCTCTTTCTCCAATCCGGGTCATCACCCGCAGACAATCTGGTACTGGTCAGGGGGCCGGTCAGAAAACCCGGTGTCTATACCCTGAATTCGGTTGCCACACTCGGCGCGCTGCTGGAGCAGGCTGGCATGCTGCCGGAGACTGATTATGCCACCGGTATCATTATCAGGAAAGAGCTCGATAAGGAGGCCCAGAGGATAGTATTCAATCCCCAGGAAATTATTTCGGGGGGAAGTGATGTGTCCCTGCGACCGAATGATATTGTCACCTTTTTCCGGTCGAGTGATGTATATGCAAACGAACCGCTTATAGTCACCGGTACCGGAGGGAAATCAGCATTGGTTTCTTTTCTCCCCGGCCTGACGCTTCTGGAAGTTCTTCAGCAGACAGCGCTGGCAGATGATTTCACCGCCAAAGAGGCGAGAATCATACGTGACGGTACAGTGATCGCTCAGCTGGTTCTGCGGGATATCCTGGTCAACGGGGACCTGAAGCTCAATCTTGAGATGGCTGCTGGTGATGTCATCACACTGCACGATGTGGATGCTCTCCGGTCGGTCTCCGGCATTGAGGTGCTTGGTCAGGTACAATCACCGGGCTTATATCGGTATGAGAGCGGAAAGAGTCTGCATGCAATTCTGGAAGAAGCCGGCGGATATACCGAACAGGCCTATCCCGGTGGTCTCATCCTGTATCGTGACTCGGTAAAAAACAGTCAGCTGGAACAGTTCCGGCTTGCTATCATGCAGACCCGTGAAGATCTGGATCAGTATCGGGTGGCAATTGCTTCCCAAAATCTTTCCGAGGAGTCAAAGCTGTTGCTCCTTGACCAGATAGCTTCCCAGGAAGCCATGCTCGAGATGGCCGAGGAACAGCTTGGTCAGTATCTCGGCAGGGTCCTGCTCAATATACCCGATTCACTGGATGAGCTGGACGGGGATGTTTCTGATATTATCCTCCAGGAAGGAGATTCCATATTCATACCCGAGCGGCCGTTGACTGTCTCAGTCTTTGGGGATAGCGGGACATCTGCCGCGCTGCCCTGGGAGGCAGGCAAGCGGGTGAAGGAGTATCTCTTTGATCTTGGTGGAATGCGTTCTCAGGACTACTCCATCTCCATAATCAGGCATAACGGGAAGATTGTAACTGAGGATAACCTATTCTTTGGATGGAGCAGCATAGAGCAGCAGGCCCTAGAGCAGGGCGATACCATTGTCGCAGTCAGGCGGCTGAAACTCCCCGGGGGAACAGCTTTTCTAGAAGGTTTCAAGGAGCTTACCAATACTGTCTATCAGATTGTATTTTCGTTGAATGCGGCCGGACTGCTTTAGCAGCCGGCACACTGTCGGTGAACAGCGCTACTATCCCCGCAGCAGTGCCTGCACTACGGCCAGGGCGTAAACTGCAGCAGTTTCCGCCCTCAGGATATTTGTCTTCAAGTAGGCCTGATGCATACCGGCCTGCAGCATCTCCTTCACCTCTTCTGCAGAAAATCCCCCCTCAGGTCCTATGAAGAGGGCAATACCCCTGTGTTGTGTTGTGGCTTGTTGACAGCCCTCAATCAGCTGCGGCAGTGACTGATCCTGGAGGGGATCCTGATGAAAGAAGATACCGTAGAGCTTCTGTTCCCGGCTGTAGGTTACTGCTTCAGATATCGTTAGTACATCATGAAGTTGGGTGAATATCGGTGAACCGCTCTGCTGCATCGCCTCTTTCACAATGGTTTCCCAGCGTTCATACCTGTTACGGGCCTTGGATAGAGAATCGGCAGGTGCTGATACGGTGAATCTGCTGTGTACGGGGACAATAGCGGCGGTTCCTATTTCGGTCGCCTGACGGATGATCTGGTCCATCTTTCTGCCCTTACAGAGAGCCTGGAACAGATGGAGCTCAGGGGTATCACTATCTGATAGCGCTGCGGCAGCTTCCCCCCGGCTGCATGAGAGGGTTACTGCCCGATCATGTATCTCGGAGATCACCAGATTCCAGATATCACCCTGCCGGTCACGCCCGGTGAAAAGGTCCCCGACCTGATAACGGAGTACCCGGGTAATGTAGTGGGAATCCTTGCTGTTCAGGGTGAACTGTGCTGTCCCGGTAAATGTATCCGGCAGAATAAAGACCCTCATGATCTCATACCATGCTACTGCACACTGATTATTACCGTTCTCATACGTGGTCCGTCGAATTCGCAGAGATAGATTCCCTGCCAGGTGCCGAGCATGAGTACGTTATCAGAATAGGGGACAGAGACACTGAATCCCATCAGGCTTGCCTTGATATGGGCTGCAGAATTACCCTCGCCATGCAGATAGGAGCCCTTCCAGGGAACAAGTCGATCCAGGTCCCTGATCATGTCCGTCCTAACGTCCGGGTCGGCATTCTCATTTATGGTGATGCCGCAGGTGGTGTGGGGGACATATACTGTACAGATTCCTTCTCCGGAGCCGGTCCTGCTTACGGCTTCGGAGACCTCCCTGCTGATATCCCGGAAGTCGGACCGAACACTGCTGTGAACCCTGATGGAGGTTGTCATTGTGTTCCCCCGCTCTCTATGATCTCAAGGGCTTTCTGCAGTACCATGTCAAACTCCAGGTCATATACCGGTGCTGCATCCATGGTCTCTTCGAATGAATTGCGGATCAGCTTGCGCAGGTAACGCGAACTCAGCGGGTATCCGCTGTTCTGCAGCTCTTCGACAAAGGCATTGACCTCTTCGTCAACAAACATTTCACGTTCAGCCGTGAAGGAGTCGATCAGTTTCTCCTCCTGCAGGCTGGTAAGGAGGTTCAGCTCATCTTCGCTGAGTTCCGGTTCAACGACTTCGATGTCGGGAACAATCCCGATCTCATGGATATCGGTACCGTCAGGGGTCAGATACCTTCCGGAGGTAATCTTGAAATAGTCCCCGCCATCAAACGGGTAGACATTCTGGACAAGGCCTTTCCCGAAAGAGGTGCTTCCTACAATGACGGCACGGTCGTTATCTCTCAGGGAGCCGGCAAGTATTTCCGAACTTGAAGCAGTTCCTGCGTTTGTCAGGATAACCAATGGTATCTCTTCAGGTACCGATACGCCGCTGTCAGTTGTGTAACGGGAAACCTTCTGCTCCGGGCCGGTCTCCATGATCAGCACGGTCCTGGCATCGAGAAAGAGGTCGGCTATCTGCACGGCAGAATCGACACTTCCGCCGGGGTTGCTGCGCAGGTCAAGGATCATTGATGAATAGGATGCTTCCTCAAACTGATCCAACGCTTCCCGCACCTTCTCGGGTGTAATCGGGGTGAATTCAAGAATATGGAGATACCCGGTGGTATCGATCATATCTGCCCTGACAGTCGGTATCTCCACTATTGCCCGTTCAACACGTATCGTAAGCACGACATCCCTGCGGTGTACGGTGAGGCTAACTATGGTTCCCGGTTCACCACGCAGGTTGGCCGCGGCCTCCTGTACGGTATACTCATCAACCGGTTCCCCGTCTATCTCCGATATGAGATCACCTGCATGCAGGCCTGCCTTTGCGGCAGGGGAGCCCTCGAATGGGGAGACAATGGTAACCATGTAGCTCTCCGGATCATCGTAATCGATATAGGAGGGGTTCGGTTTGGATATGTATGCCCCGATACCGCCATATACTCCCATGGTCAGGTCCTGAATGTCTGAGGATTCCTCCTCAGTGATATATTCGGAGTAGGGGTCGTTAAGGGCCGAGAAGAGTCCCTTGGCCATGCTATCGAAAACGGCATCGGTATCAATATCATAAATGAAGGTCGATTCTATAAGCCGGTAGAGGGCTTCAAGCTTCTCCATCGTCTCCGTAATTTCATCACCCTGGGCATTCTGCTGAATTGCAGCAGGGGGAAGCCAGGAGGATGCAGGCAGCGTAAGTGCCGGCAGGAGCAGCATACAGGCAACAATTATGGTTTTTACAGTTTTCATAATAGAATTATACTACAATATGGGGGCTATTGACCACAACCCGTTACTAGCGTACACTTTTTCACAGGTATATACCCTTCCGTATCATGAAGGGGGTTGATACAGTATGATGAATTTCCTGAATTTCCCGACATGGCTGAAACCGGAGATCATTCCCGGATTTCCGTTGCGCTGGTACGGTCTTATGTATGTACTGGCCTTCGGTACGGCCTACTTTCTCTTTGTCTACCAGATCAGGCGGGATAAAATCTCCATGAATCAGGATGATGCCCTGAATCTCTTTCTCTGGACTATTCTCGGGCTTCTGATCGGAGCGAGAATTTTTGCCACGCTGGTGTATGATACCAGCGGCTACTATCTGCGTAATCCTTGGCTGATCTTCTGGCCCTTCAGGGATGGCCGCTTTACCGGATTGCAGGGCATGAGCTATCACGGAGGAGTAATCGGAGCAGTTGTTGGCGGATTCCTCTACTGCCGGAAGCATGATCTCAGGTTTTTTCACATTGCCGATCTCGTGACGGCCGGTATCCCCCTGGGATACACCTTCGGCAGATTGGGCAACTTCATAAACGGAGAGTTGTGGGGAAGGGTCACCGAACGACCCTGGGGAATCCTTTTTCCTGCAGCCCCGAAGTTCTCCGTCGATATTCCCTGGGTAGCCGATATCATTGACAGAATAGCCCTGCCTGTGGCGGGAAATGCGCTCTTTGTCAATCTGCCGCGCCATCCCTCCCAACTCTACGAAGCCCTGTTGGAGGGTGTACTGCTTTGGCTGATAATCTGGTTTCTTGTCCGTCCCCGTAAAAGGTTTCATGGATCCGTAATCAGTGTCTACCTTATCGGCTATGGTGTCGCACGCTTCCTCGTTGAGTATTTCAGGGAACCAGACCGTGATCTCGGATTCATCATAGCTCTCGGGAAGGAGAGCGAGCCTGCCGCGCTGCTGCTATCTGTATGGAACTTTACCATGGGGCAGCTACTCAGTTTCCTGATGATCATTGCGGGAATCGCACTCTTTCTGATACTGCGGCATGTATCAGGCAACAGTATGAAACAACCGGTCAAGCGGAGGGACAGAAACAGCAAGGGCAAGTCAACGAGGAGATAGCAGGTGGCGTTATTCGAAGCTGTGAAAGGCTTGGTGAAATATAGGATCGATGACATTCCCTATAGTAAGAGTTTTTCGCTGTCTTCCCAGTATGCCATTCCAAAGGGACGTCTCTTCTGTTCCAGTGAAGCTACTGAGACAGGAACCTCTTTCCGGGTGTTGCTGAAGCCTGAGCGCAAAACTGAGATCGAACTGGAGCATATTGAAGTATCCTTCTCCGTAACCCACTCCGAACCGTTGAAAAGCTGTTATCTCAATGGTTTCCAGTCCTGGAGTACCAGCCACGAATGCTCACCCTGGAGTTCCCAGAGGCCGATGAACCCGCTGCTGCATTACTGGATAAGCAAGTACCAACTCAGGAAATACGGGGATCAGCATTTTCGCGATTATTCGGGGAATCCCGGTGTATTCCTGGGATACACCTACGGATATCTCCGTTATGAGGATAGCTCCCTGCTGCTGGCAGCCTCTCTTTCAGAGGAGGTGGGGTATACGGAGATACGCCTCAACGTAGAGGAGCGTGGTGAAAGAACATTGTTGACCATATCACGTGATATTGCAGGCACTCTGACGGGGAACGAACTTGAGCTGCTCGCCTTCATGATCGGTACCGGCAGTGAGCTGGAGGCCTTCAACGACTGGCGCAGATATGACCGGCAGCTTGTTGAGCGGCAGGACATGATGCTTGGCTGGACGAGCTGGTACAACTACTATAATGACATTGATGCGGGAGTTATCAGGGAAAATCTGCATGCCTTCACTGAGCGGGGTATTCCCATTGATCTGTTCCAGATAGATGACGGCTGGCAGCCTGCCGTAGGAGACTGGCTGAGTAGCAATGACCGGTTTCCCGATGGTATGGCTCCGCTTGCGAAGGAGATCCGGGAGGCAGGCTATCTTCCCGGTTTGTGGTTGGCTCCCTTTACCGCTGAGGAGTCCTCCGAGGTGTGTCAGAACCATGCGGACTGGATTGTCCGTGATGAACACGGACCGGTGAAGGCCGGTAACAATCCCCATTACTGGAGCGGAAATTTCTACGGGCTGGACATACTGAATCCGGAGGTTCAGGAGTATGTGAAGCAGGTGATCCATAGAATTACCAGAAAATGGGGATTCGGGCTGATCAAGGCTGACTTTCTCTATTCAGCCGCACTGGTCCCGAGAAGGGGGCTGTCCCGGGGGGCCATTATGCACAAGGCCATGCGGCTGCTGCGCGAGGCAGCCGGGGATGCCCTGATACTGGGATGCGGGGTTCCGCTTGGACAGGCCTTCGATACAGTCGATTACTGCCGTATCGGAAGTGATGTTGCCCCGAAGTGGGAGGACTGGCGGCTGAAGCAGATACGGTTTCCCGAACGTGTTTCCACAGTCAACTCCCTTGTCAGCACCATTGGACGCAGCCAGCTGGATTCCCGCTTCTTCAGGAATGACCCGGATGTCTTTCTTCTGCGGAAGGGGCAGAACAGCCTGACGCAGAGTCAGAAGCGGGTGCTGTTCTTTACCAACAATCTTTTTGGGGGAGTGGTATTGACATCTGATGAAATTGGGGAGTACTCAGAAGAAGAGCTGGCAATGTATAAAAGTTCGTTTCCCCCGGAAAACAAGCGTATCAGGGGTATTGAATGTGACCGGATGGCCTGTTTCGTGGATTTCTCCATTGGAAGAAGAAGCTACTGGGCCTACATCAACCTGTCGGGAAAATCCCGTACCGTCCAGCTGCCCGGAGATGCCGGAAGCCTCTGGTTCAGTGAACAGAGCGGGATACGTCCGGGAGGGTGGACAAAGAAGATCGGCGGGATCGACTGCGGTTGCTTCTGCAGGGTTCCGGTGCGTCCCTGGAGCGTTATCGGAACGACCGGGAGGCTGTTTCCCGCATCCGAGATTGACCAGGTCTTCCGGGAGGACAACGAACTCACCATATCGTTCCGGGAAAAGACCCTGCAGGTTGGCGATGTGTTGATCAGGCTTCCCCGCGGGACGAATATATGCATGGTGAACAACAACTCTGCCCTGATTGAAGAGAGCTACGGCATTACCTTCGGCAGGGCTTCGCTGATATGACATCCCGGATGATGTTTACCATCTGGATATAAGTAACTATCATATAACCTGACAGGAGAACCGATTGTGACGGTATCAATAGAGAAAAACATCGATGCGTTGCGGGAGCAGATGGAGCTTGCCCACCTGGATGCGTATATCATAACGGGAACCGATCCGCACCAGTCAGAAATTCCGTCGGAGCACTGGCAGAGCAGGGCGTGGATCAGCGGTTTTACCGGTTCGGCCGGGATGGTAGTGGTTACGGATACAGAGTCGGGGTTGTGGACGGACTTCCGCTACTATATCCAGGCGGAAAAGGAGCTGAGGGGAACTCCTATCCGGCTGTACCGCAGCGGAGAACCTGATGTACCTGATCCTGTCCGCTGGCTTGCTGATAAGCTTCCCAGGGCTGGCCGGATTGGTGTGTGCGGGCAGGAGATCTCTCTTGAGCATTTTGAAGCACTCAAAACCCAGATTGAAGCTGTGGAAATGCTGTTGATAACCACTGAAGATCTTGTGGATAAGGTGTGGATAGAACGTCCGTGTATTCCAGATGATCCGTTAGTCGCGATTCCGACAGCCCTCTGCGGAGAGTCCCGGGAAGATAAAATTGCACGGATTCGGCGTCTTGCCCTGGAACGCTACCGAGCCGATGTCCAGGTGATCTCTTCGCTTGATGACATAGCCTGGGTGCTCAACCTGCGGGGAACCGATGTTCCCTACAATCCCCTATTCACGGCCTACCTTGTTGTTACCGGAGATGCTGCGGCGCTCTTTGTGGATGAGGGAAAAATTTCCCGGGAGCTTTCTGCTCATATAGGAGAGGCTGTACAACGCTATCCCTACAACGCCTTCTTTGATACCCTCGCTGTGTTGATTCCAGCCGGATCACGGGTGCTCTTTTCACCCGAGAAAAGTTCGGTGCAGCTTGCCTTCAGGCTGGAAGAGCTGAGGGATGTGAATAGTGTCAGGGGTGCCGTTATCGCCTCAGATCTCAAGGCCCGCAAGAATAGTGTTGAGATTGCGGGCATCAGGACTGTTCACCGTCAGGATGGAGCTGCTGTAACTCAATTCATCCACTGGTTTTACGATAAAGGCAGCAATGGGATTTCCTGTATGGATGAGGTGATGGTGGCCGAGACGCTTCTTGGTTTCCGCAGGCGCAGAGCGGGATTCCTGCGGGAGAGTTTTGCCACGATTGCCGCCTTTGGGGCAAATGGTGCTTTGTGTCACTATTCGGCTGACCGGAACAGTCCCGCAGAAATCAACGGAGACGGACTGCTGGTGCTGGACAGCGGCGGGCACTATACCGGCGGAACAACCGATATTACCCGCACCCTCTATGTGGGGAGACCGACTGAGCAGCAGAAGCGGGAGTACACCCTGGTTCTCAGGGGACACCTTGCCCTGAAGCATCAGCGTTTTCCGGAGGGGACCCGGGGATATCAGCTGGATGTGCTGGCAAGGAAACCCCTCTGGGATGAGGGGCTGGACTACGGGCACGGGACGGGGCATGGGATCGGATTCATGCTGAATGTACATGAAGGTCCGCAGTCGATCAGTCCCAAACCGATTGATGTTGCCCTGCAGCCCGGCATGGTAGTTTCAGATGAACCCGGATTATATCGTGAAGGGGCCTTTGGAATCCGGATCGAGAATCTGCTGGTGGTCATCGAGGATGAAAAGACGGAATTCGGTCGCTTTCTTGCCTTTGAGGATCTTACCAGGGTACCGTATGAGCGAGATCTGATTGAACCGGCGCTGTTGAATGAGCGGGAAATTGCTCAGGTCAATGCGTATCATCAACAGGTATTTGCCGATATCGGGGATCTGCTGCAGGAGGAGGAACGGGTATGGCTCGAAATGATGTGCGCCCCGTTGGGGTGAGGGTTTCTGCCGATGAGCGTACCCGGCTAATAAGAAAATCCTCCTGGATTGGTATCATCGGCAATGGGTTGCTCTCGGTCCTGAAGATCGTCAGCGGCTTTCTCTTCTCCTCTTTTGCCCTTGTCGGGGACGGAATCGATTCACTCATGGATGTGGTGACATCCACGGTGACGCTGGTTACGGCCGGTATTGCATCCCGTCCTCCCGATCCGGAGCATCCCTACGGACACGGCAGGGCGGAGACCATCGCTACAAAGCTGCTCTCCTTCATCATTCTTGTTGCGGGAATACAGCTGGCAATAGTATCGGTTAGGCAGATGTTCTCGCCCGAACCGCCAGACATGCCGAGCAGTCTTACCTTCATTGTCCTTGCGGTTTCGATTACCGGGAAGATATTCCTCAGTATTCAGAAGAGACGGGTAGGAAAGCGTATCAACAGTCCCATGCTTATTGCTGATGCCAAGAACATGCGCAATGATATTATGATTTCGCTCAGTGTCATGGCAGGGGTGTTGCTGGCCATTCTGCTCCATATTCCGATTCTTGACTCTGTAACGGCCCTGTTGGTCAGCTTCTGGATAGTAAAGACTGGTTGGGGGATATTCATGGAGACAAGCAGGGAGCTGATGGACGGCGTTGATGACCCGGAGCTCTATGAAGAGGTCTTCTCTGTCATAAAAGGCGTACCCGGGGTTGGGAATCCTCATAAAACACGCATAAGGAAGTTGAATAATCTCTATGTAATTGATATGGATATTGAAGTTGACGGTACGTTGACTGTTAAGCAGGGACATGATATCGCCATGCAGGTTGAAGCAGCCATCATGCAGGCGCTGCAGGATGTCTATGATGTCCAGGTGCATGTGGAGCCGACCGGAAATTATGAAAGCGGCGAGACCTTTGGCTTGAATGAAGAGCTTATTGAACATACCAGAAAGGAGTAAAAGCGTATGACTGAATCATTGCAGAGACATCCCGGAATGAATCCCCGGTCAGGACCTGTTGTGCTGGTAATTATGGATGGAGTCGGTTTTGGAAAATATCGGGAAGGGGACGGGGTTGCTGCAGCACATACCGAAACGCTTGACGGGCTGTTCAAGACCGAGCCCTGGACAAAGCTGAAAGCCCACGGGACGGCTGTGGGCCTTCCCTCTGATGACGATATGGGCAACAGCGAAGTAGGGCACAATGCCATAGGCTGCGGCCGGGTCTTTGCCCAGGGGGCAAAACTGGTCAATCAGTCGATCCTTTCGGGGAGTGTGTTCGAGGGTGCGGTGTGGAAGAAGCTGGTGAAAAATGCTGTTGATCATGACGGCAGCATGCATTTCATCGGGCTTACGTCGGATGGCAATGTCCACTCAAACCTTTCGCATCTGCGGTCCATGGTTGAACAGGCTAAAAAGGATGGCGTGACCAAGGTAAAGGTGCATACGCTGCTTGACGGAAGAGATGTCGGAGAGACTTCGGCTCTGGAGTATATTGATCCGCTGCAGGAGTTTCTGGACGGTATCAGTGACGGGAGTTTTGATGCCCGCATAGTATCCGGCGGCGGACGCATGGTCATCACGATGGACCGCTACAATGCCAACTGGGATATGGTGCGCAAAGGCTGGGAGACCCATGTGTTGGGGAAGGGCCGGCTCTTTACCAGTGCCCGTGAGGCCATTGAGACACTGCGCGGCGAAACCGGTGCCATAGACCAGGATCTGCCACCATTTGTAATATCTGCCGACGGAGAACACCCTGACGGTCCGGTCATTGACGGAGACAGTGTCATCCTCTTCAATTTCAGGGGGGATCGTGCCCTGGAGATTACCAAGGCATTTGAATCCCAAGAGCTTGAGGAGTTTGACCGTATTCGGTACCCAGATGTGGAATATGCCGGCATGATGGAGTATGACGGGGACCTGCATGTTCCGTCCCAGTACCTGGTCAATCCGCCCTCCATCAACCGGACAATGGCAGAGTATCTCTGCAACAGCGGGGTTCGGCAGTTCTCGATCAGCGAGACGCAGAAGTATGGCCATGTGACATACTTCTTCAACGGGAACAGGTCGGGCAAGTTCAGCGATGCCCTGGAGGAATATGTGGAAATTACCTCTGACATCCTTCCCTTTGAGCAGCGACCGTGGATGAAGTGTGCGGAGATTACTGATCGGGTGATCGAGGAGCTTGAAAAGGGCACGTATGACTTCATCAAGCTGAATTTTCCCAACGGGGACATGGTCGGGCATACCGGCATCTACCAGGCTGTTATCTGTGCCCTGGAGGCGATGGATCTCCAGTTGGGCAGGTTGAAAAAGGCTGTGGAAAAGGCCGGGGGCGTAATGGTGATCAGTGCCGATCACGGGAACTCGGATGATATGTTCGAGCACGACAAGACAGGTGCTGTGAAGCTGAAGGCGGACGGAAAGCCGCAGGCCAAGACCGCACACTCCCTCAACCCGGTTCCCTGCATCGTCTATGACCCGAACTACGACGGCGAATACAGCACAACCCTGAAGGAGGGACTGGGTATCAGCTCCCTGGCGGCAACCTGCCTGGAGCTGCTAGGATTCAGTGCCCCGGATGATTATGATGAGAGCGTACTCTCCTTCCAGACAGAGTAGTACATATGCAGGTCTGCCCGGACAACCGGGCAGACCTGCTCTTTCCTGCAACACTTGAATGCTACTAATGATAACTGATCCTGGATACTGAATGCACATTCCCAATACGATAACTTCCTGATATCTCATAGGGGCTTGAAAGAACTCCAGGGGTGAATTATGCAATACCGCTGATTACAATCAGTCTCTACAATTCCAATGAGGAGTCCTCACCCTTGATATCTGTATTCCTTTGATTCTGTAGGAAGGGAATAACATCCTCTTTGGCCTGACTGCACAATATCGAAGAAAACCGCTCTATGACTTCATGCAGCAATCGATCTTTTTACATGAAGACAATATGACCTGAGAATTGTGGTAGATGATCACCCATCTACCCAGCTAGAGAACCCCTCGGAGCAGCAGCATATAGAAGGACGCATATACCATCATCATTGCTGCCGGGAGGATTACGGCCCGGAGGGCATGGATAAAGCGGCTCTTGTAGTATCCGCAGGTAACGATCAGGCAGACATGCAGGGGCGAGAGCATGGTTCCCATGAAACCCGAGACGTAGGCAAAGACTACCGTTGAGACGAGCATGCTGAATGGAACATCTGCCCCGATCAGGGCAATGACCACCGGAAAGGATGCCCCGACAAACCCAACGGAGATACCCATGGTCATTCCGGTGATGAATGGCAGGAGAAATATCAGGGGAAGGGCTGGGATGCCGAAAGACTGCATCTCCTCGGTCATCAGCTGCACCAGGGCGGTTCCGTTGATATCACTTTCAATAAAGGCTCCGTAGATTCTGACAAGTACAATAAGTAGCACCATATCGAACATTTTCCTGGAAAGAAAAATTTCTGACCAGGCTTTCGGTGGAATGGGGCGCAGAACCTGAACCGTCACTATGGATATGATGAGGCTTATCACCATCGGAAGGTAACTGCTCATGCCGGCAATTCCCGGTAGAAAAAAGCGGATGAAGAAATAGGAGAGCACGACAATGGAGACGGGCAGGAAGGGAATGAAGGAGAAGGAAGCATCTTTTTTTCTTGCTATACGCTCCTCCTTAGTTTCTCGGGGAATGCGGATTAAAAACACCAGATATCCTGCTAGGGCGGCCATGGCAGAGGTGGGTATCCCGACCAGGAAGATTACCCACAGCTCAAGACCGGCAATATCACAGGCCAGGATGATTCCGGGGTAGAGCGGCCAGCAATACTCCCATACGTGCCGAAACCAGTAGTTGATCCTTGTCTTCACCTCCTGATTGATTCCGGGATGGTCATCGAAATTATCAAGCAGCGGGGCAGAGAAGAGGGCTCCTCCGGGCATAGGCAGCAGGCCGATAACTGCCGGCAGGATAGCCAGGGAAGCCTTCGAGGAAAAGGTACCGCGTACACTCAGTACCAGCTCATCAACAAGCCCGTTCCGTTTCAGCTGGCTGGAGAGGGCCATCACCAGATATACCACCAGCATGAGGGTGAGATTTGATAGACTGATGACCGCCTGAGATACGGTGGAGACAACAGTATTGAACGGAAGTCCTGCCCAGACGGCAAAGACAGTCGCGCCGGCAAGCAGTGAAACCGGCAGACGTTTCAGCAGAACGTTGAGCAGAATGATCACAGCGAGGGATGTAAGCAGCTTGACAATTATTGGAACCATACACCGCATTGTATCGGATTGCCCTGGAGAGCACAATTATTCATTACAGTCTGGTTTGTAATCTTGTGTTATATCGACAGGCATTATACCATGGTGATATGGAAGGGAACGATGCGGATATGAACTTCAGGAGTGTCCTGAAAAAAGAGCTTGTCAGGAAGATCCTGCATGTTCTGATAGCCTTTCTTCCCCTGATCGCTTGGCATTCAAGACCCCTTGCCTTCATCCTTCTGCTCAGCGGCATAATGCTCTATGGCACGGTTGAGGCGCTGAGGAACAGATGGAACGGTAATCTGCACAGCCTGCCCTACCGTCTCATTACCGCAATATCGATATACACCAGCCGTCCCGGAGAAGTGGAGTCATTTATCAAGGCTCCGCTGACATTGGCCGGCGGTGCCGGACTGGCTTTGCTGCTGTTTCCGGGAAAGGCCTCCACTGCCGGAATTCTGGTTCTGGCATTTGCTGATACAGCGGCAACGCTAGTAGGTAAGATTTGGTACCGTAAGAGAGACCTCTTCCGATCGCGGAAATCGCTACCGGGAACAGTTGCCTGCCTGATAGTCTCATTCAGCATAGTGATGCTGGTTCTGAATGATCCGGTGATTGCGCTGGCGGCGGCACTCACCGCAACTGTCTGCGAGATGGTAACCCTGCGTGATTTCGACAACCTGCTTATTCCGATGGGAGTTGCGGCAGTCATTACACTTATGTAATCAGAATCAGGGTACTGAAAAAACAGTACCCTGTTTATATCAGTTCCAGAGACGGATAAGATAAATCCTGTGGGCAAAGAAGAGTGCACTGAGCGTATATAGGATAATGCCTGCCAGCATTGGCAGCATTGAGGACGCTCCCATAAACAGTTCCAGTCCGGTAAAGATAAGAGCCAATGCAAGTGCCAGAAGCAGGTATTGACTGTTCTGGTTCCTCACCGAAGCGGCTACATAGTTGATCACGCTGGAGACCTCAATGATTCTTGCCAGGATCAGAACATACCCCGTGTACGTAAGCGCTGGGAATCCTGAAAGGGCAACAGTTGTATATCCCAACGGAAGAATCGCGACTAAAGTGAACGACAGGAAGAAACTGACACTAAGGAACAGATTCTGCTTGAGAAAGGGAATGCCGTTGGAGAACATTCCTCCGAGAAAGTATTGCATCAGACTGAACAGATAGAAAAACAGATAGGCCTTGTAGAGCAGTACGTACCAGAAGTTTGAGACGGAGAGGGCCCCCACTGTTTCCGCCATCTCACGGAGGGTGATAAAACCGATGGTAATTATCGATATAACAAAGAAAAGAATCTCAGGTGAGGTTGTTTTCCGGAAAAGAATATAGAGCACCAGACCGCCAGCAAGGGAGAGGGCGGAGAAGGAAAGGGAGAGATAGCGCAGCGTGGCGGGAAAGATGCTGTTATCGGACAGATCGACCCCGAACAGCCTCTGGTGTATCTCCTGCATGACAGGCATGTCCCAGGCCGCAAGAAGGAACAGCAGCAAAGCTGAGAGAAAGAGCATGCAAACGATGACAATTCGTGTTCCAATATTCATAGTAACATCATACAGTGTATTTGATTCTGATGGAAGTCTGGATTTTTTTCCGGTGTTGCAGTAATCTTCTTATATTGATGATATCAGGGAGTGGTATATATGCGGCATAGAGTAAAATTGTCTGGGAAAAGCGTGTGTCTCTTCGTGCTCCTGCTCGTCCCGATGCTGCTGGCAGCCGGAGACAGGGCTGAATTCATCAATCTTGGTTTCTCGGATGACGGCTCCATTTTTCTCTATGGTCAGTATGGAAAGGATACCGAAGGACGCTATCTCTACGCCGACATCATTGCGCATTCGTTGGTTGATGACCAAAGAGTCGATGAAATGACGATTTCCCGGCAGTATCCGATGCGTCAGTTTTCAGGGCAGTCCGGGTTGAATGCCCTGCTTATGGGCCTTCGGGAACACGCTTCCAGCTACTCTCTACCAATCAACTACACCAATACAGGATCGGTGCTGTTCTTCCAGCTCCCGGGACAGGATGCCGGGGAACTGGTGACCTTTACCGACTATGCAGATATGACTCTCTATACTGTATCTCTCACCATACGACCCAAGGAACGGAAACCGGGCACCGATGCCACGATATTGCTGACGCTGTTCCGTGAGCTTCGGGATGGTACCAAATCCCGTTTCAGTACCGGTTCATTGCTGGAACCGCTTGAAGGAATCTATGAGTTTCATATCAAGCAGGCGGTCCTCTCGCCGGACAGATCCGGGATTATCGTTGTCATACAGACCAGGGTGTTCAATGAAGCGGATGGGGATGAGGATTACCGGTATACCGTCTATTCAATACCTTTTGACGGACAGTGAGATCTCGCTAGAGAAAATCTCGTGCCTTCACAGGTGAGTGAGCCTGCTGGATCCTGCTAACCGAACCGGCACCGAAACCTGCCGAAACAGTATCAACCAGAGCAGCAGCACCGGCAAGAAAAGGCAAGAGGGAAAGAAGAATTGGCAGACTCGAGGCAAGATCTATTCCAAGCAGCTTCCCAGACATGGTAACAACCAGCATGATCTCCATACCGGGAGCGACAGAGACGGTAAAGGAGAAGAGCACGGAGAATATCATGGCAAGCAGCAACTGTACGAACCGCAGGGATTCTCCGTTCACCGTTGAATAGAGTGAACAGATTGTAATGATACTGATCATAGCCGTACCGCTCCTGCCAAGGATGAGCAGCAGCGGGGCAGATGTTGAACTGATCCGTTTGGCAGCTCCCAGGTTGTTACGGGTGTGCAGCATGAGGGTTGTATGGGCAGTATAGGCACTTCCAGAGAACCAGCCGAGAATGGCCGGTGAGGCCATGGCAAATAACCAGGTGAAGGGTTTTCGGGTCTTCCCGATAAAAAGCAGCAGCAGGGGAAGAATCAGGAATACTGCCAGAACAGTATTGGTAAGCAGCAGCACTATCAGCAGCATTGAGTCCTGGATTACTCCGGAGGTGAGCGTTGCCCCGAACCAGACAGCGGAGATGAAGATCAGTCCGAGAATCATGATCTCCGTTACAATGGCCGCCAGCCTGTAAAACACCTCCGAGAAGGAGTTCATGACGGCAAAGGCTGGTCTGATATAATCTTCGTTCGGTCTCAGTACGATGCCGAGCAGCAACGCAAGAATAATTGCCGGCAGAATGGCAGTAGGAGAGATAAAGAGGGCAAAGAAGTTTCTGTTGAAGATACCCTCCAGAAAATCGGGAAAGGCGGGCAGCTCAACAGCTGGAACTGCAGCAGTTCCAGCAACCCCGGAGAAATTTGCCGGGATGACAACCCAGGCGACCAGCCCTGCGACGACAGTCAATACCACCGAAGCAATGACCCCCCACATCAGTGTGTATAAGAGGGTTCCGGCAGCCTGCTTCTGCCTCCTCAAGGCGGCAATTCCGGAAGAGAATGAGAAAAGGATGAAGGGAACAAGAAGGTAGGTACCGATGTTCTGAAAGATTTCCCCACCGGAAGTGAGGACATATTCCGCAGTCTCGGTGTCCGGAAGGATTATCACAAGGGCCAGGCCAGCAACAGCAGCTACTATGTATTTAAACCAATCTTTCATAGCTCAAGAGTATATTATGGCTTACCTAAAGTCAATCAATTGTTCCCGGATCATAATACCGCCTGCACCGCACCCCTAGTCAGAAAGAGCCTGAATACGATAGTATAGAAGCTTACAGTATGCATATCGGATTGAGTGGTGCAGGAGCTGGTATGAAGATAGCCATAGGACAGATTAATACGAAGATAGCTGATTTTTCAGGAAACATGCGGAAAATTGAAGAATTCACCGTTCGGGCTGCCGGGCTCGGGGCAGATCTGGTAGTGTTCCCCGAACTCTCTCTCTGCGGATATCCCCCCTTGGATCTGATGACCTATCCCGCCTTCATAGACAGGAATATCGCATCGCTGGAACTGCTGAGAAAGCGACTGCCTCCTGAGACTGCCGTGGTTGTCGGATATGTGGAAAGAAACTACAGTGGAACCGGGAAATCTTTCTACAACAGCATAGCTGTCATCTGCGGCGGTGAAGTGATTCACCGCCAGCACAAGACACTGCTGCCAACCTACGATGTCTTTGATGAGGAGCGCTACTTTGAGCCGGCGACGGAGCGATCAGTTCTGGAATTCCGGGGATACCGGCTTGGCTTTGCAATATGTGAGGATATCTGGGCGGAGAATATCGGGGATTCCCGGTTGACCTACCACAGGGATCCGGTGGGAGAGTTGGCATCGCATAATCCCGATATCATCATTGCCCCCTCAGCCTCTCCTTTTTACAGCGGCAAGACATCAATCCGGAGACGCCTGGTAGAGAATATCAGCACCAACCACGGATGTATCACCATCTATGTGAATGCCGTGGGTGCCAACGATCTATTCATATTCGACGGGAACTCGCTAGCTGCCGATACAACCGGAAAGGTTGTCCTGCACTGCCGTTCATTCAATGAGGATCTGGGGATCATCGATACAGAGAAGCTGCAGACAGTCCCTGCTGAAGATCTCGAGGAGATCGGCAACACCTATAGGAACCTTGAGCAGGCCCTGGTATTGGGCGTGCGGGACTACATGGCAAAGACTGGGTTTGCCAAGGTGAACCTTGGGCTCTCCGGGGGAGTGGATTCTGCCCTGGTGGCCGTCATCGCCGCCCGGGCCATGGGACCCGAGAATGTCCATGCCTATGCCATGCCGAGCCGGTACTCCTCCGAGCACAGTCTGAAGGATGCGGAAACTCTGGCAGCCAATCTTGGAATCGGCTATGAAGTGATACCGATAGAGAAGATCTTCTCTTCGGTACTGCACACCCTTGAGGAGAGTTTTGCCGGAACAGAACCCGATATCACCGAGGAGAACATGCAGGCCCGCATCAGAGGCCTGCTGTTGATGGCCTGGTCAAACAAGATGGGATCGCTGCTGCTGACTACCGGCAACAAATCTGAGATGGCTACCGGGTACTGCACCCTCTACGGAGACATGTGCGGATCACTGGCGGTAATCGGGGATCTGTTCAAGACAGAGGTCTACGAACTGTGCCGTTTTATCAACCGGGAAGCGGGATATGACCTGATTCCCGACAACATCCTCACAAAACCACCATCGGCCGAACTGCGACCCGACCAGACAGATCAGGACTCACTCCCATCCTATGAGATCCTTGACGGTATTCTGAAGGCACACATTATGGAGTGCCGTTCCTATGAGGAGATTGTGGCAGCAGGGTATGATCCGGAGACGACCCGGAACATAATCCGGCTGACCGAACGCAATGAGTACAAGCGCAGACAGGCCGCTATTGTTCTGAAAGTATCCGAGAAGGCCTTCGGAAACGGACGCAGAATCCCAATTGCCAGAGAGATATATGAGACGGAATAGCCCCGCACCTTACCTCAGTTGGTGAGGAAGCGGTCAATCCGGTAATCTGCCGCGCTCTCCCTGTGCAGCCAGTCGGAAATATGTGCCGCAAGCTGCTTCTCGTCGATTCCGGGTAACAGTCCGTCGGTACCGCCAATGGCGGCGATCACCAGATAGAAGAAACTGTTCTGCAGCGACTCTTTGTGATACCACTCAACACCGTCATACCAGTTTATGCCGGCAGTTTCCCTGAAGGAGGGAGTTGCTGTGAGCTCCTGCATGAAGCCGCTGCGATCACCGCTTTGCTGCCGTAACCAGTTCCAGTTGTTGAGGATCAGTTCAATTGCAACAGTGGATCGAGTATTCTGGTCATGGGCAAGCCCGGCTTCGTAGAGACGGTTATGCAGCAGGGCATCCATAAGCAGCTCATGGGAGTACCGTACTTCAACGGGCTCTTTCGCAGCTATCGGCAGGGAGAAGAGGACGCCGGCAATGACTGCAGGTACTTCGTTCATCAGAGCAAGAGAGTTGTGGATATAGCGGGTCAACATGGTATCCGCTGATTCAGCTGCCGTCCCGATGACCAGCAGAGCATCAATGAAACGGCCCTGACGGGGATCATCAGCTCTATAGGAGCTTCCCTTCAGCAGGCTCTGTTCAGCAAACCTGATATCGTCCCATATTTCTGAGACATGCCCGCTTACCGCTGAGACCAGCTCCTTCAGCGGCAGGACGGCAGCCTGATCCCCTCGAAGCAGCGAGGCAATCAGAGCGATAGACTCTCTGGAGAAGAGCTTCTCGGCGGCAGCGTGCAGCTCCCGTAGCCGTATCAGCTGCATCTCACGTTCAAGATTCTCCACACCGCGGCCGTCAAGAAATTCACAGAGGTCGGTAATCACACCATCGGAATCGGTAATTTCACGGATATCGAGAAACACCTGTGTTTCGTATCCGGAGAGTTCCACATAGATTCCATGCCTGAAAAGATCCCTTACAGGCCTCAGATAGGTCAGCCTGTCATGGAAACCGTACATGAGACAGTAGGCGTCCGCTTTGTTGTGCAACCCCAGTGCATCGCCTACTGTGATGGCTGCCGGAGCTCGTGAACCGTCAGGGCTGCGCTTCAGATAGGGAACTGATTGTGCTATCCAACCCCCTCCGGAGTGGTAGGAGTTGTTGTACAGCACCAGGGCACGTTCAGCAGCATGCCCGTTGGAGTAGGCAAATATGTTCTCATTCACGGCACCGTTGCTGATGACATCATAGAGATAGAAGTGCTCAACACCGGAGAAGAGCCGTCTGTGTTTGGCAAGCGGAAATATGCGCCGGTAATGGCCGTCAATAAGCCAATGGTTCGGTGTTTCATCATAGTAAGCGCGGCTGTACTCCATGCCATATTTCTCATGGTACCCCTCAACCTGTCCATGACCGATCATGGGAAGGCCGGGCATGGTCACCAGCAGAGTGCAGACCCCGAAGTACTTATCACCATCGCCAAACTGGGCTATGGCAGTATCCTCATCGGGATTGTTCATGAAGTTCACGAAGCGCTTCAGTATCTCCGGATCGAAACTCAAGGTATTCTTGATCGTATCCCGGTATTTTCTATTCTCCTCCATCTTCAGCATATTCATGAACGCACTGTTGTAGACCCGGTGCATTCCCAGCGTGCGGACAAAGAATCCCTCCATCATCCAGAAGGCTTCTGCCAGCAGCAGGGTGTCGGGAACCTCTGCAGCTACCCGGTCAACCACTTCCCGCCAGAACTCCTTTGGAATGGCACGATCGAAATCAGCCTGTTCAAGCCCGTAGGCAGAACGACCCGGAATATCACCGCCCTGTCCCGGTTTCGGGAACCAGAGACGCTGAATATGTCGTTTTGCCAACGTCATGGCAGCGTCAAACCGGATAATCGGAAAATCCCGGGCTACATCCAGAATTGTCCGGATTACCATCTCTCGGGTATCGGGATTGAGATAATCGAGTTGTGCCGTATCATTCCACGGCATGGATGTACCGTCATTCCCGTGGTATATGTAGGTGGTGTGGCCGGTCCTCCGGTCTGTTCTTCTGAAAGCAACCGCGGCATCGGACCTGTCGTAATAGTGATCTTCGATCTGGATGGCGGCTTCAGGGGCATGAGAGAGATCATCCGATGCATAGGAGTAGGCTGGAAACGGCGGAGTATCACTTTGCAGGAAGAGGTCGGGACGCTGCATCACCCAGGCGGAGTCGATGCCGGTATGGTTCGGTACCATGTCGCTCGCCAACCTGATACCCCGCTGAGCGCAGCGATGTTTCAGGTTGTGCAGAGCTGACTGACCGCCCATTCTGTCGGCAATGGTATAGGCATGGAGGGAGTACGCCGAAGCCTCTGCCCCGGGATTTCCCATCCTGCGCTTGATCTCTTTTGAAGCGGTACTCCGTTCCCACAACCCGATCAGCCAGAGGGCAGTAATTCCGCGTCCGGCAATGACGTCCAGCTCCGCATCCGGAATCTGGTCCAGTCTAGTTATTTCGTAACCGTACTGCCTGCTAAGCTGGTCCAGCCATACCAGGGTGCTCTTGGCAAGCATGATAACATTGGGCATCCAGTCAGAGTCCAAACTGAAGGCCTCGTATTCATGCTCTCCCCCATGATAATCCATAACATCAAGGGGTGCCTGTCCCGGGGGAAAGTAGGGCCGCTCCTCCTCTCTGAGGAAGTCAAGGGAGCGCAGCAGCAGCGCCCTGCTGCCTGAAAGATACGGTTTCCAGGTATCACTGATGTAAGCAAGCTGCTTCAGGATGGAGTCGGGATGCTGCCTGGCAGGCAGCATCAGCAGCTCTGTGAGCGACAGGGGAGAATCCCCAGGGATCGTAATATGCCCGGCTGCGGAGAATACCGTTGCCGAAGCACGTTTCAGGCTGCTTTCCGTATCCAGCAGGCTGAAGGCGTAGAGATCCCTGATGCGGCTTTTCCGGAGCGCGGGATTACTTGCCTGAACCGTCAGCAGAAGCAGCTCTTCGAACGGACCAGCAGGAGCTTCCGGGTCGGAAGGGGTTTTCAGCAGCGGGTACTCGCTGGAAAACGCGCCCTCGATCTCCTTCTGCTTATTGCTGCCCCCGCAACGCTCAGCAAGCCGCTTCTCCAGCGATTGCGGATAGGCGGTATCCATGTAGGAGAACAGATCAAGAACAGCCAATCGCAGGGCATGATGAGCAAGCAGCTTCCCCGGTGATATATGCTCCTTCCGATTGCTGCGCTGAAGGTTGATCCTGTAGACAACCTGTTGGGCCTGCTGATAGAGGCGGGGGATGTCATATTCAGGAAAGACCTGTTCCTGAAGGTTGTAGGTTGTTCTTGCCTGCTGCTGGATGGGGAAAAGTGGTTTTCTCATCTACTGCTCCTGATGTATATATCCTATCTGCTTCACAATCAGTATAAAAGCAGAGAGAGGAGAGTGCAATACGGGAGACTCTGCGTGCATGGCTTTATACAATTTTGATGTATCAGTTGAAAAGAGTTCGTGAAACTGGTTCTGCCTTAGCGGGACCCTTTCGGATGACGCTCTCGATAAGGTCCAGAGCCTCCCGGATACAGGTTGGAAGTTGATGCTCCTCAACCGGACCAAACCGTCCCAGCACATGACTCTGTACCGCAGTCCCCTGGGGACGACCGATTCCAAGGGCAATACGGGGAAACACCTTTGTTCCGATACTTCCGGCAATGGATCGCAGGCCGTTGTGGCTGTGGAGCCCGCCTTCCTGCCTGAACGCCACCGAACCGAACGGAAGCTCCATATCATCATGTACCACCAGAATATGGCTTGGTTCAACGGAGAAGAACCGGGCTGCGGCAGCAATACTTCGGCCGCTGTTGTTCATATACTGCTGAGGACGGAGAGTTACGACTTTCTCTCCATGTATGACAGCGGGAGAAGAGAGCTCCGCATTGAACTTGTTCCGGTAGCTCATACCGGGGAAGCGTGTCTGAAACTGTTCCGCCACCATCCAGCCGTAGTTGTGCCGGGTGTGGGCATAGCGGAGTCCGGGATTACCGAGAAATGCCAGGAGAATCATCATTCATACACCCTAAACCGCAGGGGCGGGGATGATCAAGCAGCAATCCCAGGGAATGCGGTGCATTGTATAATCACAATCTATAGTGTATGATCGATAAAAGTTTTCCTGCAAACCGGTACCAGCTCAGTTATTCTTCGACTCGGAAGACTTTATACCAGAAGTGATGTGGGGGAATATGAAAACACTAGAACAGATCAATGAAAAAATCCGCAGGGGAGAGGCAGCGGTCTTTACTGCCGAAGAGATCTCCTCCATGGCGTTACGCATGTCTGCCGATGAGATAGCGGATGAAGTTGATGTTGTTACCACCGGTACCTTCGGACCGATGTGCTCTTCTGGAGCCTTTATCAATTTCGGACATTACAACCCCCCCATCCGGATGGAAGAGATCAGCCTTAACGATGTCCCGGTCTATGCCGGGGTGGCTGCAGTTGATGCTTACATCGGGGCTACTTCCGAATCGGTATTCGATGAGACCTACGGGGGAGCCCATATCATAACAGAGCTCATTGCAGGGCGAGATGTCCGGCTCAAAGCCCGCGGCAAGGGTACGGACTGCTATCCCACCCGGGAGGTGCAGACGGTAATAAACCGGGAAAGCGTAAATGAGTTCTACCTCTTCAACCCGCGCAACGCCTACCAGAATTACTGTACGGCAGTCAATTCACAGAAACATGCCATCTATACCTATATGGGCACGCTCATGCCGCATATGGAGAATGCCACCTACTCAACCTCAGGAGAGCTGAGTCCGCTGCTGAATGATCCCGCAATGAGAACCATCGGTATAGGAACACGGATCTTTCTGGCAGGAGCACAGGGGTATGTATCCTGGTACGGTACCCAGTTCAATACCCGCAAGGAGAAGAACAGCTACGGGATACCTACCAGTAACGCGGCAACGCTGGCAGTGATTGGAGATGCCAGGAAGATGTCGACTGAGTATATAACGCCAGCATATTTCGAGAAATACGGGGTGACGTTGTTTGTCGGGATCGGCATCCCGATTCCCATGCTTGATGCGGGTATTGCCAAGGCAGTCTCCGTCAACAACAGCCAGATTGAGACCTCGGTGGTTGATTATGGGCGTGAAGATAAGCCGGTAATCGGCAGAGTTACCTATGAGCAGCTCCAGAGCGGGACAATTCACATTCAGGACAAAGAGATAAAGACCGGACCGCTGTCCAGTATCGCGAAAGCCCGCAGAATAGCGGAAGAGTTGAAACGATGGATTCAGGAGGGTTCGTTCCTGCTGTCACAACCGGTTGAGATGTTTCCGGAGGATTCCGGTGTCAACAGCCTCCAGCAGCGATCCTAGCTATAATACGGGAGGTGATTGCGCATGAAGAAACGAGTTATTTTCAGATTTTCACCGGATTCAGTAAAGAAACCCCTGATGTCGCAACTGGTGCGGAAGTATGACATAGATGTGAATATCTGGAATGCAGATATTTCCTATGGAAGAGAGGGAAAGCTGGTAGTTGAGCTTGATGCCGACGAGGTTGCCCTTGAGCAGGGGCTGGAGTATGCCCGATCGATAGGCGTGCACTGGTCACCAATGACCAAAGAGTTGCAGTTCAACCGGGATGCCTGCGTGCATTGCGGCAGCTGTTCATCTGTCTGCTTCTATGGTGCCCTGACGATGGACAGAACCAGCTGGGAACTGGTATTTGATCCCGATCAGTGTGTCGTCTGCGGTCTCTGCGTCAAAGCGTGCCCTCTAAGGCTCTTCTCAATATCTCGAGAGGAGGAGGATTAGGGGTACAGATGTACGAACCGCGAAGCTACCGGGACGTAATGGGAAACGATACCCTTCTCTCTTTCTCCCTGGCTGTAGAAGAGACGGATATATGGGTGGCTGTCGACATTGAAAGCATGCTCCGGGTCGGGAAAAGTGAGCTGATCCGGTCGGCAGGACATGTCATCCGCCGCCTGAGGGGAGAGTTGTATCGGGCTGCAGGACGGCGCTCTGAATCCCGGCTGTTTTTTGAGAGCCTGCACCCGCTAAGCGGAGCTCCGGATGACACTCAGGTTGTAGCGGAGATGATCAGGGCTGCCGAACTTGCCGGAACCGGACCGATGGCTGCAGTGGCAGGCGCCTTTGCCGAGTCTGTTGGCAGAGAGCTCCGCGAACGGTACGCCCTGAGCGATATTATCG
Source organism: uncultured Spirochaetales bacterium (assembly GCA_964605195.1). GTDB lineage: Bacteria > Spirochaetota > Spirochaetia > JABMQR01 > JABMQR01 > CAZSBC01. The sequence goes on from CAZSBC010000006.1 coordinate 37,779, forward strand.
TTGAGAACGGAGGCGATATCTGGGTATCCGGAAGACAGGATGTTCGTTTTCCCGTCTATGCCGGCACATCCCCGCTCTCGGGGAAAATTGGGCTTCGGGTGGCCAGGGATCAGCTGCCTGTCGGTGTATGTACCTCCTCGGGGAGTGTCGGTCACTCTCTCAGTTTCGGTAGAGCTGACGCGCTGACTGTCATATGCTCAAGCGCAGCCCTGGCAGATGCACTGGCAACAGCAGCATGCAACAGCATCAGAGAGGTGGCGGATGTGGAGAGGATCGTGAAGGATCTCAGCAGACGGGACGATGTCATCGGGGCTCTAGGTATCCTGGGAGAGCATGCGGCAGTATGTGGAAATTGCGAGGTAATAACGCTGAATGAATACGACTGATATACTACGGGCAGAAGCCAACCGACGAATACTGGTACTTGATGGTGCCATGGGAACGCTTATCCAGCAGGAACAGTTGACGGAAGCCGATTATCATGATCCATCGCTGGACGCGATCCTTGATGCTGTGTCGGTACCGCTCAAGGGATGCGGCGACCTGCTTTCGCTTACCCGTCCCGAAGTGATCTACTCCATTCACAACCGGTACCTTGCTGCCGGAGCCGATATCATCACGACCAATACCTTCACGGCCAATCCCGTTTCGCTCCGTGACTACAGTCTGCAGGAGCTGACCTATGACATAAACCTTGCTGCTGCCGAAATTGCCCGTCAAGCCTGCAGTGAGCATGAGGCTGCTGACGGAAAAAAGCGTTTTACCGCCGGATCCGTTGGGCCTACCAACAAGACACTCTCTCTCTCCCCCCGGGTCGAAGATCCGGGGTTCCGCGATATAACCTTTCTGGAGATGCAGGAGGGCTACAGGCGACAGCTTGAAGGGCTTATGGACGGTGGTGTCGATATCATCCTTTTTGAAACGATATTTGATACGCTCAATGTCAAGGCAGCCCTTGCAGCGGCAATGCAGCTCTTCAGGGAGCGAGAGGTGGAGCTCCCGATCATGCTGTCCGGGACTGTGAGTGATGCCAGCGGACGGCTGCTCTCCGGGCAGACTCCTGAGGCCTTTGCTGCTTCGGTACGGCACTGTAATCCACTATCAATCGGGTTGAACTGTTCCCTTGGAGCAGCTGAACTGCGGGGCCATATCGAGAAACTTGCCCCGAAGGTTGATACCCTTGTCAGTGTGCATCCCAATGCCGGCCTGCCGGACAGCCTTGGTGAGTATACCCAGTCGGCACGGGAGATGGCTGCCATAATCAGGAAATTCGCAGATTCCGGTCTCGTCAATATCGTTGGTGGATGCTGTGGAACCACTCCGGAGCATGTCCGGGCCCTTGTTGAAGCTGTCGAAGGATGCAGACCGAGAAGGATACCTGAAAAAGACGGAGAGACGCTACTCAGCGGGCTTGAAGTGCTCTCGGTTGATGCAGCCAAGAACTTTATCAACATCGGGGAACGTACGAATGTGGCCGGATCCCGGAAATTTGCCCGCCTTGTCAGAGAGAAGAAATATGAAGAGGCGCTGACTGTTGCCCGCTTACAGGTAGAGCAGGGGGCGCAGATCATTGATGTCTGTATGGACGATGCCATGCTGGATTCCAGGGAGGAGATGGTACGGTTCCTCAATCTAATGGCCGCAGAACCCGATATCAGCCGGGTGCCCGTAATGGTAGACTCCTCCGACTGGAGTGTGCTGGAGGCCGGCCTGCAGTGCATCCAGGGGAAGGGAATTGCCAACTCCATCAGCCTGAAGAATGGTGAGGATGATTTTCTTGCCAAGGCACAGCTGATCAGGCGCTACGGAGCTGCTGCCGTGGTCATGCTTTTCGATGAGTCCGGACAGGCTGCTACCTTTGAGAGAAAGGTTGAGATAGCCCGCCGTGCCTATACCCTGCTTACCGGTACAGTACACTTTCCTCCTGAAGATATCATCATTGATGCCAACATCCTCGCTATAGCAACGGGGATTTCAGATCATGACCGCTATGCTGTTGACTATATTGAGGCAGTCCGCTGGATCAAGCAGCATCTTCCCGGAGTGCGCATCAGCGGGGGGGTAAGCAACCTGTCGTTCTCATTTAGGGGCTGCAATCCCATCAGGGAGGCGATGCACTCAGTATTTCTCTACCATGCCATCAAGGCCGGCATGGATATGGGAATTGTAAATCCGGGAATGCTTGTGCTTTATGACGACATAGAACCGGAGCTCCTCCACCTGGTTGAAGAAGTGGTGCTGGCCCTCAAGCCGGATTCGGCGGAAACGCTGGTTGATATGGCAGAGAGCCTGGCTGCAGAAGGACGCGGAAAAGGCAGTCCCGGCCGCCAGAGCGAGATGACCTGGAGGAACGAATCGGCCGACCGGCGATTGACCTATGCCCTGGTTCGTGGTATCTCTGAGTACATTGTCGAAGATGTCGAAACTGCCCGGCTGGAGGCTGCTGCGGATAACCGTCCTGCCCTTTCTCTGATCGAGGGACCGCTGATGGAGGGAATGAATCGTGTCGGGACTCTCTTCGGTGAAGGAAAGATGTTTCTTCCCCAGGTAGTGAAAAGTGCCCGGGTCATGAAAGAGGCGGTAAAGGTGCTTCAGCCCTTCATAGAGCAGGAGCAGGCCGGTGAGAACAGCTCTGCAGGCACAGTGCTACTGGCAACAGTTCGGGGTGATGTGCATGATATCGGAAAGAATATTGTAGCGGTCATACTTGCCTGCAACAACTTCAGGGTCATCAATATGGGTGTGATGGTCGAACCGCAGGATATTGCCGACAAGGCAGAGGAGGTGGGAGCCGATATCATAGGTCTGAGCGGCCTGATAACGCCCTCCCTCAATGAAATGATTCACACCGTAGAGGAGCTCAATCGCCGCAGGTTTGTAACCCCGATCCTTATCGGGGGGGCGACTACCTCCCGGGAACATACAGCCTTCTTCATTGCACCAAAAAGCCGTAATCCGGTTGTTCATGTGCGGGACGCCTCCGAAAGCGTGAGGATTGCATCCGATCTCCTGCATCCCGAAAAGCGTGAAGGGTGTATCCGGGACATTGCCGGGCAGTATGCCCGGATACGTGAAGAGCTGCAGCATCGGGAACGGATTGTTCTGGAGACACTGGATGAGAGCCGTGCACAGCGCTTCAGAACAACAGGTGATCCTCCCGTTCTGTCACCCCGCACAATCGGTATAACGGTATATGATACGGTAACGCTGGATGGTCTGCTGCCCTATATCAACTGGAAGATGCTCTTTCATGCCTGGAAAGTCCGGGGTGATTCACAGGCCTCGGCTGCTGTCCGCAACGAGGTGATTGCTTTGCTGCGGCGCTGTGAGAAAGCGGGGTTTTTTTCACCACGCGGGGTCATCGGAATCTTCCCTGCCGCTCAGGCAGGAGACGATGTGGATCTGTTTGATCCCGATAACCGGAAAAAAACGGCGGGAACACTCCATTTTCTCAGGCAGCAGGCAGCAGGATCCAGGCATCTCTCGCTCTCCGACTATATCTTGCCTCCCGATTCCAAAGGAGCTCCGCAGGATTATATCGGGCTTTTTGCAACAACGGCCGGGAACGGGTTGCACGGAGAAATTGGGCGGTTGCGTTCCACGGGAGAACTCTATGAAGAACTCCTGCTGCAGACTGCGGCTGACAGGATTGCCGAAGCAATGGCCGAGTATGTGCATGAAAAGTTCCGCCGCGAAGCGTGGGGCTATGAAACAGAGCAGCAGAGCAACCCCGGTGAACTTGTTGACGAGACGTCCCCCTATCGGGGGATACGGCCAGCTCCCGGGTACGCCACTGCACCTGATCACACCGAGAAAGCGACGATCCTTGCTCTGCTTGGCGGTGAAAGGGTGACCGGTGTTGCGCTCACCGAGACGTTTGTCATGAATCCTCCGGCATCGGAGTGCGGGTATCTGTTCAGCTCTCCCGAAGCCGACTATTTTTCCGTCGGCAAGATTGATTCTGTGCAGCTTGCAGATTATGCTGATAGAAAGGGCTGGAGCCTGCAGGAGGCTGGCAGATGGCTCTCCATGGTGCTGGAATACCAGGATAGAGAGGTGTAGAGGGGTATATGAAAGTAACTGATATTATTGCATCGTCCAAATCACCACTGTTTACCTTTGAGTTGCTGCCACCGTTGAAGGGGCACCAGATGGAGAAGATCTCCGTGGCCATTGAAACATTGCGGGATTACAACCCGGCCTACATCAACTTCACTTATCATCAGCAGGAGGTGGTCTATGTTGAGCGGGAGGACGGTCTAGCCGAGCGGAGGGTTCTGCAGAAGCGTCCGGGAACAGTTGCCCTTTCTGCTGCCGTGAAATACAAGTACAACATTGAGGTAGTGCCCCACCTGCTCTGCGGGGGAATGACTGCTGAGGATATTGAGAATGAGCTCATAGAGCTTAACTTCCTCGGGATCGACAATGTGTTTGCCCTGCGAGGCGACCCTCCCCGGGGAGAACGCAGATTTGTTCCCACGAGGTTCGGTCACCGCTATACCAATGAACTTGTCCAGCAGATTGCGGAGATGAACAGGGGAAAATACCTTGATGAGGGGCTGAAGAACACAAAGAAGAGTGATTTCTGCATCGGGGTTGCCGGGTATCCGGAGAAACATGCCGAAGCTCCCAACATGGATCATGACATTGCCATGCTGAAGCAGAAGATAGATGCCGGTGCGCACTATATCGTTACCCAGATGTTCTTCCTCAATGACCGCTTCTTCACATTTGTGAAGCGCTGCCGTGATGAGGGGATAACGGTACCGATCATTCCCGGCATCAAGCCGCTGTCGGCGCTTAATGACATTTTGCTCATTCCTCAGACGTTCAGCATAGATCTGCCTGAAGAGCTTTACCTTGCCGTTTCCAAGTGCAAGACAAATGCCCAGGTCAGAGAGGTCGGGGTTGAGTTTGCCCGGCAGCAGTCCAGAGAACTGCTTGCCTTTGGAGTTCCCGGTATTCATTACTATACGCTCGGTAGGGCAGATAATATTGCCAGGATTGTTGAGCAGGTGTTCTGAGGGACAGAAAGCAGGTATATGGCCCATAAAAAGAGTCGGAGAAGCAGGTCACGAAAAAGTATCCGTTACACCCTGAACGGTTTTCAGGTCGCTTTCGGCCTGCTCTTTCTTATCATGGGAATTGCCGGTATTACGGGAGAGAACTCGTTCCTCGGGGAGTTGGGCAGATCGGTCTCCGAGGTGTTCGGCAGCGATCTTGCTGTAATTGAGATCCTATTCTCAATTCTCGAACTATTCTGCGGTATTGTCCTGATCGCCACAATTTTTGCCAAGGTGCATAAGAGACTGGTCCATGGTGTCATCATGGCTGCCATAATGTTCTGGATTGTGGTCATCATTCTTCATGATATCGTACTGCCTGATTTCCATTCAGGAAGATTCGACTGGTTCTTCTGGGGACAGACCCTCGTTCTCCATATCGTTGCGCTTATTGCCCTGGTGCTCACCTGGTTGGAGCGTTGATAGCCTTATAACGCCTCTCTGCAGAAGGCCGCAAGCAGTTCTACCAGAAAATCAAAGGTTCTCTTAGTCGAGGCGATGTTCAGGCGCTCTTCCACAGAGTGAGCTCCCCTGATATCTGGCCCGAATGAGATTGAATCCAGTCCCGGAATCCTGCTGTTGATGACTCCGCATTCGAGACCGGCATGAATGGCAGTAACTTCAGGTTCTGTTCCCGTGAAGTTCCTGTAGGTCTCTGCACAGAGGGCCGCCAGAGGTGACTGCATGTTGGGTGTCCACGAGGGATAGACGTTGATTCTCTCCGTTTCGGCTCCCGATAGCTTCAGGGCAGTTTTCGTCCGTTCGGACATGTCGATCAGAGATGCCGGTACGGATGAGCGCTGGCTGGTATCGAAAAAGAAGGTTCCGTCCTCAAGCAATACCACGGCCAGGTTGTTGGATGTCTCCACCAGACCCGCAATCTCGGCGCTCCATGCATATGGGCCGTGTGGAGTGATGTAGAGTGACCGGATCACGGCTGCCGACTGCGCGGCGGATACAGCGCTCTCAGGCACTTCGGCTGGGACCACGGTAATCTCTCCGTCCGGATCCTTGATGGCAAGTTCCTGCCTGATAGCCTCTGAAACCATTGCGGCGCTTTCCTGCACAAGGGCCGCATACTGTGTCTTCACAGTGAAGGTGCATGAGAAGGTGCTTGGAATGACATTGCGCTTTGATCCGGCCCGGATGGCACTGATCATCACCCCGTTTTCAGCTCCGGTGATAACGGAGTTGAGGAAGCGTGCTCCGTAGAGGATGGAGTTTCCCCGTCCGGTATGGATCTCACTTCCGGAATGACCGCCCTTCAGACCGCTGATCGTACAGGTGAAGGCTGTATGGTCCTCCGGGACCTTCTGAAAATCGGCCGGGAGGTTTCCGACAATTTCGCTGCCGCCGGCGCACCCGATAATGAAAACCCCCTCCTCCTCGGAATCGAGGTTTATCAGCAACTGAGAAGTTATCATGGATCCGTCAAGCGCAAGCGCCCCGTCGAGCCCTGTCTCTTCTGAAATGGTGAACAGCGTCTCTAGCGGACCGTGCACTGCGTTTCCATCGGCAAGGATTGCAAGGGCCATTGCCACCGCTATGCCGTTATCGGCACCCAGGGTGGTATCCCGGGCTTTCATCCACTTCCCGTCTCTGACTAGCGTTATCGGATCTGTCAGGAAGTTATGCGTTGATCCCTCCGCCTTAACGCAAACCATATCCATATGACCCTGTAGTACGACACCGGGGGCCTCTTCGTTTCCCGTGGAAGCCGATTTTCGGATCACGATATTGCCGATGGAGTCACTCAGCCACTCCAGGCTGTGCTGCTCGGCGAAGGTGATAAGGTACTCCCTGAAAGCAGCTTCGTTTCCCGATTCCCGCGGGATGGCAGAGAGTTCCGCAAAATATTTCCATACGGATGCAGGCTTCAAGCCCTCAATAGCTGTTGACATACGTTCCTCCTAGTATCATGTGAGTCTCCTGCAGAACGATTGATTATTGCAGGCAATCGGTTCATGAATCTTCTGTGAGTCGGTTCACAATCATTTTCCCGCCGATAATGGTCGCAACCGGGACATACTCCCGGTTGAAGATGGTAATGTCGGCGATCGATCCGGGAACAAGCGAGCCGCGGTTGTGAAAGTGGTAAATCCTTGCCGGATTGCTGCTGGCCATCTGGACGGCATTCTCGATAGGTATACCCCACTCTACGAGATTGCGGATTCCGCCGAGCATGGTCAGTGACGAACCGGCAATCACATCATCGATTTTCTTGTGAAAGAGTCCATCCTTGATATATACCTCTTCCTTGTTGGCTGTGAATGTACCGTTCTGCTGCATGGTGGGTTTCAGGGCATCGCTGACCAGTACCACCTTGCTTACCGGCTTGTCCCGCAGCAGGAGTTTTACCAGGTCGGGATGGACGTGCTGCCCGTCGGCTATGATTTCACAGGCCATCTCAGGATGTATCATGATGGCTCCCACCGCACCGGGGTTGCGATGATGCAGCCGGCTCATGGCATTGAAGAAGTGGGTGGAGTGCAGAATGCCAGCTTGCATGCCCTCGACCATGTTCTCATAGGTGGCATCGGTGTGGCCTGCCAGCAGGGTGATGCCGTTTTTTACGGCATACAGCGCAATATCTCGCATGTTCTTTAACTCAGGCGCAACAGTCATGCAGACAACGTGTCCGTGACCTGCCTTGATGAGTCGCTCCATCAGGGCGATGTCAACACTCTTCGCTGCACTGGTTTTCTGGGCCCCGATTCTCTTTGGAGAGACAAAAGGGCCCTCCAGATTGATTCCGAGGATACGTGCCCCTTTCTCCCGCCCGATAGCCCTGACACAGGCCTCTGTTGCCTCGATCATGATCTCTTCTTCATCGGTATAGATAGTGGGCAGGAATCCTGTGACTCCGTATGTTGCCAGCATTTCCGACATACCGAGGATTGAGTCGCTTGAACGGTCGTCTGCACCGAAACCACCAAAGCCGTGAATGTGCGTATCGATGAATCCCGGGGTGATGAAGGCCCCTCCGGCGTCATATATTTGTGTCTGCCTGTGAAACTGCTTGCTTCGGAAGCGTTTTTCACTGAATACATCGGCAATTTCATCCCCGGAAATCAGCAAACAGCTGTTATCCAGTTTGGTATACCCGGTGAGTATCGTTCCATTGTGTATTACGATATCAGGCATATATGCCTCCTGCATGCGTTGGTTACCTGTATAACTATAGAGTGAAAAGAAGCCGCGGTCAATGAATCCTCGCGACAGCAGGCTGGCTGTTTAGGGTTTTATTCTCTGGTGAGGTCATTGAGCCAATTGCCGGTTTTTGCTCGTCTTCCGGAGATAATCATCTTGTAGAGCTCCTCAAGACTTACCAGCAGGTAGACGAGATGCAGAGGCAGGTGCAGCAGCAGTCCGCCGATAAAGGCCAGGGGAACTCCAACACACCAGACACTGGTCATTTCGAGAAAAAGGGAGAAGCGGGTATCGCCGCCACTTCTCAGGACCCCCACAATGGAGTGGAGGTTGAATATCTTAACCGAAAGCAGGCACCCGAGCACAACAAGTGATCTGGTGGCCATGGCCTGGATATCCTGAGATATATTGAAGGCCATGGGGATGACGCGGGCGGCAGCTATCATGACAGCACCCACCACAGCTCCGGTCAGGAAACCAAGGATGAGGGAGCCGGATGCGTAATCGGTAGCGGTTGCATATTGCTGTTGACCTATCTTCTTGCCGATAAGAATAGCCGAACCGTTGGCTGTACCTATGAAGACAATGAAGAAAAGGCTCTGAATAGCCTCTGTGACATTGGCAGCTGCTATGTAATCGGTGCCCATTCTGGCAAAGACGACCTTATAGAGCACCATCCCGAGAGACCAGGCAAGTTCGTTGAGAATAACCGGACTGGCAGTCTTGAGGAATTTTACGGTAAAGGTTCTCGAGAAGGAAAACAGTTCATGCAGCGGCGCAGCGGAGGGCTTCTTTCGGGCATAGGAAATTGTGAGTACCAAGACCATTTCAAGTCCCCGTGAGAAGGTTGTTGCAATTGCTGCCCCGCGAACCCCCATCTGCGGGAAGCCAAATTTACCGAAAATAAGCAGATAATTGAGTAGGGCATTGGTTGTCATGGATATTGCCGAAACCAGCAGCGGTATCCTGGGGTTTTCGGTGCTTCTCAGGGCTGCTGAGAAGATGAAGGTTGTTGCAGAAAAGAGATAACTTATTCCGACAATCCTGAGGTACTCTGCCCCCACCCCGATAACGGCAGTATCGATGGTGAATATCTTCATGATGAGTACCGGGGTGAAAATAGATGCAGCGGCTATCAGGGCGGCTATAGGTAAACCTATGGTGAGGGCAAGACCAAGAGTCTTGTGTATGCTCTGAAGATCTTTCTTGCCCCAGAATTGGGCAAAGAAGATAGCCGAACCGCTGCTGATCCCGAAGAATATCAGGATGACAAGAAAGAACATCTGGTTTGCGAGGCCCACAGCGGCTATCTCCACCTTGCCGAGCTGCCCGATCATCAGCGTGTCGACGAAAGAGAGCGATGAAGCCAGGAAATTCTGCAGCATGATGGGAATAGCCAGCGTGAAGAGGGAGCGGTAGAAGGTCCTGTCACGCAGGACGTTGCCGGGGGAGAAGAGTACCCATGGATTCAGTGTGGTTCTACAGGATTGGGACTGGTTCACATTACGGTAGTATCGTATGGATCGGAGAAAGTCAACGGCCTGATGTTTTCCGTGATCGTTTTTGTCGGGAAATGTTTTTCCCCCCAGCGGATGAGCCGGAAACAAGGCAATCGGCTCCCCTGCCGATCAGATCCTTACGGCCGGCTTTTTCCAGGGCTTCCGCCACCAGTTTCCGGTTTTCACGTTTATGGAAGTGCAGAAGTGCTCTCTGCAGCTGTTTTTCGCGTCCTCTGGGGACATGGACAGATGCAAAATTCCTGTCGGGCCTTGGATCCAGGCCGGTGAAGTAGATTGCAGTGGCAACAGTTCCCGGGGTGGGGTAAAAATCCTGCACCTGGTCGGGAATGAAGTGCGCTTCCTTGAGATAGAGCGCAAGCTCGACGGCATCCTGCAGCGTGGATCCGGGATGACCTGAGATGAAATAGGGGATGATATACTGCTTTTTCCCGGCTTGTTTGCTTGCGGCGGCAAAGAGAGCTGCGAAGCGTTCATAGACCGCTATCCCGGGTTTCCCCATATAATCGAGGACGCTCTCTGAGACATGCTCGGGAGCCACCTTGAGCTGTCCGCTTACATGATGGGAGGCTAGTTCGGTTATGAAGCGATTGCGGGTTGCCGAATCTGTACTGGAAAGCAGGTAGTCATAACGGATGCCGGACTTGATGAACACTTTCCGAACTCCGGATATGGAGCGGGCCTTCTTCAACAGAGAGAGGTATTCTGCATGGGAATCTCTCACAGCGGAACATACTTGCGGATGGAGACAGAGCTTGTCGGTACAGGGTCCGTGCTTCAGCTGTCGTTTGCAGGCCGGAGCCTGAAAGTTGGCCGTAGGACCTCCAATGTCATGAATATATCCTCTGAAGGCGGAGTGGGTAGTCAGCTCCCTGATTTCATTGAGAATTGATTCGTGGGACCTGCTCTGGATAATCCTACCCTGATGTGTGGTTATGGCACAGAACGAGCAACTGCCATAGCACCCGCGGTTGCTGGTGATACTGAACTGGACCTCCTCCAGGGCAGGCACACCTCCTGCAGCAGCATAATCCGGATGATAGTCCCGTGCAAAGGGCAGTTCGTACAGTGCATCAAGCTCCCCGGTTGAAAGGGGTTTTGCTGGGGGGTTCTGTACAACATGTCTGGTATCATACTCCTCGATAACAGGCTCAGGATGCATCGGGTTCTCATGAAGCATTCTCAGTTGGACACTTTTGACATAGGCCCTTTTTGCAGCTGCTGAGGCCAGATTGGATTGCGGGTCCCGACCGGACAGAGCTGAATAGGGGGGCAGGGTGATGATACCTGAAGTGGCAGATATCTGCTGTTTCTGTATGGCTGTGACTGTTCCCGGTACATCCTTGATCGTGGAGATTGCGGCTCCCGTGCGCAGACGGGCTGCAATCTCCGTTATCGCTCTCTCTGCCATACCGTAGATAAGGAGATCGGCCTTGGCATCCAGGAGAATGGAGCGGCGGATGCGGTCGCTCCAGTAATCGTAGTGGGAAAGTCGTCGCAGGGAGGCTTCAATCCCGCCGATGATCACCGGGATTCCGCTGTAGGCCTGTCGTATCCGCATGGTATAGGTAATGACCGCCCTGTCGGGTCTTTTCCCCGGTATTCCACCGGGGGAGTAGGCGTCCCGGCTGCGTGGTTTTCTCGTGGAGGTGTAGTGGGCTACCATAGAATCAAGATTGCCGGCAGAGACCAGGAATGCCAGCCCGGGTCGGCCAAGGCGTCTGAAGTCATCGGCATTTCTCCAGTCCGGCTGGGCAATGATGCCCACCCGGTACCCCTGTGACTCCAGCAGGCGCCCGATCAGCGCCGTACCGAATGATGGATGATCGACATATGCATCACCGCTGACTATGATGAAGTCGCAGCTGTCCCACCCCCTGGCATCCAGATCCTGTTGGGTTGTGGGGAGAAATCGTTTCCGCGCATTTGGCGAACTTGCCGGTTCAGCTTTCATGGCAGGTATACTACTCCACCGGCAGGGCTTGTGCAAGGGCATCATATGATGCTAACTATGATTATTACAGACAGGCTTGTTTCGTCAGGAAAAGCCTACCCAAAGGAGGTGTTTTGGAGTATTATACCTGCAGATTGCCAGCCGGCTGGCAGAATACGTAGGGGAAAGCGATTTGGAAACTCGAGATATCCGTGTTATCATCAACCCGGCTGCTGCCAAGGGTAAGGCAGAAAAGGCTCTGCCCCGGATCGTGAAACTCCTGAAGCACCACCGGCTATCCTTTGATATCGTGAAAACCGAACGTCCCTGGCATGCTGCTGAAGCAGCCGAGGAGGCAGCCCGTCTTGGATACGGTATAGTTGCCGCGGCAGGCGGAGACGGCACCTGTAACGAAGTGGCCAACGGTATCATGAACTACGGCAAACAGGGTACGAATTCACCTGAAAAGATGCAGACTGCCCTGGCAGTCCTTCCCATTGGACGTGGCAATGATTTTGCCTACAGTGCCGGTATCCCCCGTACGCTTGAAGGTGCAGTTGCACTGCTTGCCGAGGGCGGATCAAGGCCCTGTGATGTTGGGCAGGTCACCGGCGGAGACTACCCGGAAGGCCGCTACTTCATCAACGGTCTGGGAATTGGTTTTGAGCCGCTGGTCAATCTCACTGCCAGCCAGTATCCGCGACTGAGCGGCATGCTGAGCTATATTGCCGCAGTCGGGAAGATCATGATGAACTACCCGGAAGCGATCCCTGTCATCCTCAGGGAAGAGGGGCATGAAACCAGGGTGCAGACCCAGCAGATCTCAATCTGCAATGGGAGACGCATGGGCGGTGCGTTCCTGCTTGGACCCGATGCGCTGATTGATGACGGACAGCTGGATCTCTGTTATGTTAACCGTCCCGTAGCAGGCGGCACGATTCTCTACCTGGTAACACGTTTCTTCCGCGGTACCCAGAAGAGTCACAGTGCAATCTCTTCCGGTCTGATTGGTTCCATGGAGATAGTTACCGAACATGGAGAGAAGACGCTTATCTGTCATATAGATGGAGAGATGATATCGACTGGTACAGATTTGCTGCAGGTACACGTCTTTTCCCGGGTACTGCGTGTAATATCAAGAACGGAATAGTCCCGGTTCACAATACCCCCTTGCCAGCTGCCCCCTTCAGCTCTGTAATTATGACTTTTTACAGTAATGCTGAACTGGTAACTGGAGAGTTTATGGCAGATGGTGCTGGAAGAACGATAATAGGGGTATTTCCCGGATGGATGCCAGTTTTCTGCAGGATTCACAGTACAGAAGCTGTTAGATACTGCAAAAAAACATTTGCGAGATGAAAAATTATGGTGTAATATGATAACTGGTAACGTTACCGGTAACGT
>CAZSBC010000007.1:0-49376 GCA_964605195.1 uncultured Spirochaetales bacterium
TGGAGAGCAGGGAGATGATGTGAGCTTTCAGGTCTCCGCGACCGTAGAGGTTGCGCCCCGAAGGCCCCCAGAACTGGTAATTCTCTACATAATAATCGTTGACCCTGTTTACCATGCGCCAGTTCCAGATTTCATGGAAGGCATGCTGCACGAAGTCGGTAAGATCGAAGGTATCGGCAAGGGGAGTCAGCGGGTCGGGATGTCCCTGCCCATTGGTACGTTCTATCTCACCGGGAATTACCGGATTGAACGCTTCTGCTCCCCTGTTACCGAGCATCTTCCCAGCCAGCTCCCACGGATTGAATCCCAGCTGCAGCACCAGACTCATCTCATCCCTGGCAATCCACTCCTCGATGATCATGTTTTCCCTGACCAGGCAGTTGGCAATACCGAACCGGAAAATCTTCCTGCCTGTCGGGGGTCCGTACTTGCTGTACCCGGTATTTGTGCCGGTCCAGGAGATGCGATGGGAGGTATGGAACCCCTCCTCTTCGTTCCCGCACCAGATTACATCGTCACCGAAGAGCCTGACATCGGGAAACGCCGCTATGACCTGTGTGCTTCCAGCTATCACCGCATCCCTTGAGTAGATCATTCCATCACTCGTCTCGATCGGAATATTATGGGTATAGTGTCCGTAAATCTCACCAATGCCGTTGTCTTCCCATATTTTATGGGTACAGCGCAGGATATAATCCACAATGTCGATATAATCGGCATCAAACCCCTTCAGCCCCTGTACCCGCTCAGTTGCCGGGTGCAGAAACTGGGAGGCATCGCCTTTGCTGCGAACCGAGATTGACGTCTCAAAATCCTTGTCTTCATTGGTATTTCTCACTTTCGCTTCACTCACGTGCATACTCCTTTACGCTAAACTCATGCTATCCCTTGACCGCACCACCGGTAAGGCCCTTCACCAGATGCTTCTGGAAAATGATGATGATGATGATAATCGGTATAGTGGCAGAGACTGCCGCGGCTGCGGCCAGGGTCATATGACCCGGTGCCTCACCACCGGTGAACTGTACAATAGCCACAGGCAGCGTCCACTTCGACTGGGTCAGTACCCGTACTATCAGGAACTCGTGGTACGCAAGCAGCATGGAGAAGAGTCCTGTCGAGATGATTCCCGGCCAGGCGGTCGGTACCACAACCCTGACAAATGCAGAGAGCGGCCCAAGTCCGTCGATGGTTGCCGACTCCTCAATCTCCTTGGGAATTTCGGCGAAGAAGGCCCGCATCATCCATATGGTAAAAGGCTGGTTTGCCGCGGTCAGTACCAGAATAACCATGAGATAGGAGTCATGCAGTCCCAGTGACTGCCCGATGGAATAGTATGGCAGGGCAAAGGCCATTCTCGGAAGGGCCCTGAACGCCAGGGCTACGATGATGATCACCACCCCACCGAGACCTGTGTATCGGGCAAGTGCATACCCGGCAACCGATCCGATTGACATCGATATCACGACAACGCCCACTGTCACTATCACCGAGTTGATGAAGTAGTCATAGAACTCGGCCATATTCACCACTTTCGGCAGCATCCAGAGGGCGAGGAACAGTAATGCCATACCGATGGTACGGGTCAGGGTATGCGGCATCCGGAAACGGTCCGCAAATACCATCATGATGATGAACAGTGCAAATATCCCGATGAGCAGCATGCCGAGAAAGCCGAAATTCTCAGGAGTCGACTTGATCCACAGGTCACTATAGTTCTCAAGGGTCGGCGTGAAGAACCAGAGCGGTTTCCGCGCAAAGGCCTGCCGGACAGTTTTCAGCGACTGCAGTGTTGACCAGTAGAACGGAAGTGCACAGAAGATGCAGTATACGGCTATCCCGACATAAATCCATGCTCTGGCAAACGGTTTTTTGACATATCGCATCGCTTACTCCTTCCCCATCTGGTTCTTGTAGGTTATCCGCAGGAATGGTATCAGTACGACCATCACTCCGAGGACAGTCAGTACCGCCGTTGCATTGGCACGTCCCAGCCTCTGCACCATCATTCCGACCCGGTAACTGTACATCATCAGGTTCTCGGCCTGGTACATCGGGTTCTGCTCCGTCATCACCATGATGCTGTCAAACATCCGGTACATATCCATGATCAGTATCATCGTTGTCATCAGCAGCAGCGGTCGCATATACGGAATCACGATCCTCGTCAACTGCTGCCAACGGCTAGCTCCATCCACCTCTGCCGCCTCAAGCTGTGTCTCAGGCAACCCCTGCAGTCCGGCAAAGAAAACCACTATCGGATAGGGGGTCACATACCAGATCAGGTGAGCCAGTATCAGCACCCGTACCGATGTCGGCGTGAAGATGAAGGCCTGATCGAATATCTGCCGGAACCAGTAGTTGAAGATCCCTCCCACTTCGAACATCTGCCGGAACATCAGGGTTCCTACAACTGGGACGACGATGAACGGCAGCAGTATCAGGGCCAGAATAGCTCCCCGGAAGGAGCTGCGGATCTGGTCGATCAGCAGGGCAATACAGAATCCCAGCACGATCTGGATCGGGACTGCTATGACCAGAATCACCATGGAGAATCTGAAGGCCTGCCAGAACTGCGGGTCCGAGAGGATCGCTGTGTAGTTCGACAGCCCAACCCAGTCCGGTGTGTTGATATTCCTGAAGGTGACGAAATGTAAACTGAGGTATACTGCCACTCCCAGGGGAATGATCATCAGCAGCACCATGGTCAGATTACTCGGTGCAGAGAACTTGTAAAACAGATTTCGTTTCATTGCACGCTCCTAAAAAAATCTGTATCCGAAACAGTGTCCCGGATACAGATATCAGTCAATGGGTATACGCTGCAAATGGTATACACCTAAAGAAGATGTCTAGAGATACCCGTTTGCCTTTGCCTCTGCTTCGTAGCTTGCAGCTGCCCTGTCGAGCACTTCCTGGGCACTGAGATCACCAGTCATGATCATCGGCAGGAACTCCTGGAGGGCTGTTCGTACCAGAGGAGTTGCAGGACTTACGATATAGGCCCCGGCCCCTTCGGCGATACCGTCCATTGCTGCAGGCATGTATGCACCGACCTTGTCGGATTCCATTGATTTCATCCTGGTGGGTATACCGTATTCAACAGCTTCCATCTGGCTCTCAAGATCCAGGGCTTCCATGATAACCTGGAAAACAAGTTCTGCATCAACCCCGTCAAGATTTTTCGGGATACAGTAGAAGTCATTCCATGCACTAGCCCCTCGGGTACCGCCTTCGATCGCTGCCGGTGAGGGAGCAAACTTGAGTTCTTCGACATAGAGAGACTCTTCGGGGTTGTTCATGTTGACGGCCCGGCTTGCCCAGGTGTTTGAGAAGGCCAGACGACCGGTCTGGAGACCGATTTCCACGTCATCAACACTGTAGGAGACACCTTCGGGACCCATTGCCTCGGTAGCAATGCGGTAGAGCATCTCAAGCGCGGCTACCCCTTCGGGGCCGTTGAAGGCTGCAGAGTTGTCATCGTTGATGAACTTGCCGCCATAGGCGCCGAGCATCTGGAAGAATTCAATTTCCCAGGCCCAGCCGGCATGCAGGTTGATAACAAAGGGGACATCAATCGATGGCTCATTGGCCTTGAGCTCCTTGGCTGCCGCTATGACCTCATCATATGTCTCCGGAACCGCGATACCATGCTTTTCGAAGAGATCTGCCCGGTAGATCATCTGAAACGAGTTGCTGACTGCAGGAACTCCGATGATGTTACCATCGACTGTGGCTGCATCCCATGCTGTCTGCGGAATGTCTCCGAGATCATACTCATCCCAGTACTTCTCTACCAGGTCATTCAACGGCATGAGCCATCCGGTAAAACCCCACTCGCTAATCTGTGCGTTGGCAGCATGAATGATCTCATAAGGGGATTTCTTACCGCCGGAAAGAGCGAGCCGTACCTGCTCCTGGGCACCGGCACTGTTGAGGTACTGTGCATTGACTGAGAGGTTGTCAACTGCATTCATCTCCTCGAACTGCGTCCGGTAGAAATCGGTAATCGGGAAGGTCCATCCGATAACATCAATTTGTGTCGGATTTGCTGGTGCCTCAATGGCAAATTCGGATGCAGCAGTTTCAGGAGCCTCTTCCGCATTACCCTGTGCGAATACCATCCCTGTGAGCAGCATCAACACTGTCAGAATTGTAATAAGTTTCCGTAACATTCATTCCTCCTTGAATATGACTACGTAATCGTCTTTGTATCAGCATACTCCCATGATGTTAAGCTGTCAACAAAAAAAAGTTAATATTTTGCAAATAATAATTCATTTATTGAAATTCCACAAAGTATCAGCATACATTGATTTTTTCGTCAGCTCTGAATATCCCAAGAACTCAGAAATGGCTGCATACTTGACCGATCACGCTAACGCTCCAGCGACACCAGGGTACCGGAAACTCTATATACATAGGTGATTTTACCGGTTGCCCTAGCCAGGAAGTACCCTCCCAGACCCAGGGCCGTCGCCCCGGCTCCGCCTAGGGTAATTGCTATAAGATCGGGATTCTCGACAAGCTGGACGTAGATACCGTACCCGAGATTACCAAGCCCGATACCAATGACCATCTGGGAGATATCCATCAAGGCGAGGGGGCCTTTGTCAATATTCAGCAGTTCAAAAGTGAGATTCACGACTCCATCAGCCCCAGTTCCATGCAGCATGCCGGCAAGATCGTCACTCATATCCAGTTCAATTGTTTCGCGTCCTAATACCGGGCTTTCTAATACAGCGCTATACTCAAAACCCCTTACCACGGAATAATCCTCTGAAGTATACACCCGGCCATTCCAGTAGATTGATGAACTGGCAGAGACAGGAAAATCATCTGATACCGGTCGGACCAGCACCCGCTGCTCGAAGGTCACGCAGGAAGCTGTCAGCAATACGATAAAAAACAGTATTCCGGACTTGACCAGCACCTTATTCACCGGAAACCTCCCCTACTGCACCTGCATGCATTTGCAGTACTGTCTGCTCCAGAATCATGCCGGCAAGATAGGATGAGAAGGCATATTCCGAAATTTCGAGGTCTGTGATATAGATGCTTTTCGGCAGGGTTCCGAGTAACGGAGCGAGCTGTTCTCTGAAGGGCGTTTTCAGATTGTGGCTCGCATCGATAACATAGGGGAAAAAGCCCATATAGATCATCATGATATCGATGACCTGCCCGCTTTCATAGAATTCAGTGGTACTGATCTCCCCTGCAGTAGGCGCATTCAGCATTACCGGTACAGCGGTCCCGGTAAAGCGAACAGCCAGGTTGGGATTGGGAACCATTTCACCGGTGGAAGTCGAGATGCATCCGGTCAGGAAGAGCATAAGAAACACGATAACAAAGAAGGTTCGCACCATTTTCATCCCCCCCTTTCAGCTGTATGAATTGGTACATGTTCATGACTTCCGCAGGGTACGACACCAGAGTAAATTATAGAGTGCCTGCGATACGATGTAAACATCAGCAGGGCAACATTCCCGGATCGGCCTTTGTTACCTGCGTACAGTTTGCACTGGGTCAGGTCATTGAGCATCGCAGCCCAGAGCCAGATCGCTGTTTCCCGCTGATTTCACCCTGTGGATGCCAGGTGTGATCCCCTGCTGCCCCTGCAGGCTGTAATGATACTCTTCAAGCTGTCCGGGAATCTGAGACCGGATGAATACTCCTACATCCACTCCTATCAGTTCATCTGAGCCATTCCGTTGATATCATCAGGAACTGAAGAGTAAATCGCATATTCCCCAAGAATTCCCAGGGTTATCTCATCGGGAGTGATCGGCTCGACTGCTGCATCAAGCAGTAGCCTTGCAACCACCTGATAGGTCGCATGCAGTCTCCTTCGCTGCTCGTCATCCGGTTGGGGAATCTTGTACAGCAACGTCAATACCCGGCTGGAAGAGATGGTTCCGATGAGTGTGCAGTTATCCTTCATCTTCAGATGAATATCATAGTGATACCCCCGTTCCCCTTCAATAAAGGCCGGAAGCATGCCAAAATGGAGAGCCGGCGGCACCAGCACCGCCTGAAAAAGCAGTCCTCCGCTTCGCTGCAGCCGCTCACGATCCAGAGCCGATGACAGCTCCCTGCGCAGCTGTTCATATCCAACGCGTCTGCGGTTTTGGAACAGCTCCCTGACATCTTCACCCAGGACTGGGGTGTTCGGTTCCAGGTTCACATCCTCTGTATCCTGGTGCCGTCTGTTTACTATTCGATCAATCAATCTCTTCATAGTATGCTTATCCGTCTTTTCGTTCCCACTGCTGCACCTCAATGATATTGCCTTCTGGATCCCGGAGGTACTGGAACTGAATAGTTCCCACCCCGGACAGGATACGTCTGGTCAGCATTCCAACGGCACTTCCGCCATGCTCCTCCACGGCCCTGGCACAGGCTGCAACATCATCAACGGCAAAGGCGATATGAGAGAATCCGGGATGATCCGGCATGGATTCAGAAAACTCCGGTATTGATTCGTACTGGAATATCTCAAGGGTGGGACCACGCTCTCCAACGCCCGGCAGCCGCATATGTATCCCTCTGATACGGGCATCTGTGATACCCACAGCATGATCAAGCCATTCTCCCCAGAGATCACGCTCCGGCAGGATAGCTTCACAGCCGAATACATCGCTGTAGAAACGTACAAGGCGGCGCCAGTCCCGTGCTATGAGATTCACATGGGCAAAGGTTGTCGGCATACTCTCTCCACCATCCGCCTGCATCACATTATCACTCTTTATTCACGATTTGCCTTCGGTTCCAATCTGTTTTCCGCAACTCCAGCCCCTTGCCAGAAATTCACCTGGGGCGTAATAGCGCTTATCACTCGATGAGAGGAGAATGGCATCCAGCTCGGCATCGGTTATACGGCCATTTTCCACCCGGTGCTCATCGGCAAAGATATTCTCGATACTTCCAATGTAGATGGTATGCTTTGCCAGGGGGAATAGCTGAACCAGCCGGCACTCAAAGGCAACAGAGCACTCCGCTATCATCGGGGCGTGGTCTAACTCACCCCTGAAGAGTGTGAAGAGTAGAGACTTGTCAACTCTGTTCCCGGAATATATTCCACAGTAGTCCATCTCTGCAACCAGCTTCGTCCCGGGTACATTTACGCTGAATTCCTTGTGGGTCTCCATACCCAGGTTTGTGTGGTGAGGGGCTAGGGCCACGGCAATCTGCGGCGGTGAGCTTTCACAGCGCATTACCCAGGCTGCAGCCAGAAAATTGGGTTTCCCCTCCACATCCGCGCCGATCAACAGCACCGGCATCGGAAATCCAAGACTTGATGAGGATCGCACATTCACTTTCTTCATATGTATCACCTTTCAGTAAAGAGGTTTGCATTATGCCTGTCATTCTACCACAGGATCTGCGATTTCGGGGCGATTTCTGGAATTTTACCTTGCGGGAGCAGCAGCTTGCTGGTAGGGTTACTATAGCTTGCTGCAAAAGCCTTCATCCGTGACAAGCTGTATTGATCCTGCAAAAACACTCCGTGTGCACGGTTGAGGGCAAGGTCCAAAGGATGAATGGTAAGAAAGCTATGTTCCTACTGGTATTCATCCTCTGTGCCGGAGCCTTGGTTCCATCCGGTCAGGATATGGGTCTTTCCGTGCATGCCGGGGCTTCACCGGGATCCTGGATGGGAGATGCAGCTCCCGATCCGGATCTGCTCTACGGAGGTTCAGCAAGAGCTTCGCTGAGTTCCTTTCTGCGCGCATACGTGGATATCTACCTTGAGAATCCCGCATACGACACAACAACCATCAACAGTGCCACCGGTATGGTGTTGGCAGCATCAATCTGCGATACCTACCCCCTAATATACAATGCCGACGGTATCATGCGCCTCGGAGGAGGCATCTCCCAGGATACCAGGACCATCGATATCGACTGTAAGTATCAGACCGACCAGACCCTTACCGGTGAGACGAGCGGTTTCTGTGTTACCTTTGATTATGACTTCTACGGCAGTTCGGCTACGATAACATATATCGTTTCTATGGATAATCCCGATCTCAGTCTCTCATTCTATCTCAGGCTGCTGTGACCAGAAGGTTCTGCTGAAGAGTAAATACAGCAGGTAGAGCAGCGTTCCCAATATTGCCATGGCCAGAAAGGCTGCCCTCAGCGAGAAAATATCACCGATCCAACCTGCTGCCGGAAAGAGCACAACCATGAAGAAACTGAATGTCATGCTCTGGAACGAGAGAATGGTTGCACGGTTCTCGCTCGGTATCAGACGATTCACATAGGCACTGATGGCGACGATAAGAACACCCTCAATCACTCCGGCAAGCAGGAAGAAGGCAGCCTGCCAATTGGTTACTGCCACGCCCCAGAGGCAGATTACTACCAGCAGCGGCATAATCAACAGCACACCCTTCTCACCGATACGTCTCTCGATTGCCTCTGCCCGCAGGCTGAAGATGCCGGCGATCAGGGATTCCGCGGCAAACACCATTCCGATGAATAACTCGTCCCTTCCTATCCCTTTCCAGTAATTCTGCAGATAGAAGAAGAGCATGGTGAGAAAGGTGAAGAGCAGTTCGGAGAATATGATGAGAAATGCAATCTTTGGCCTGCTCCTTACAACCCGCAGGCTGTTGGCCGTCTGGATATACATTGATCTGATTATTCGTCTTCCCAGTGTTGCTGATCTGATCTCTGGTGATGCAGGATCTTTGGGCTCACTATCAGCCGCACGCTCTATCGGCGGCTCCCTGAAGAAGAGCCCGGTAAGCAGGGATGCCACACAGATGCCCATGGAGAGATGGAATACCAGCGGATAACTGCGTACAGCCAGGTATCCGCCGAGAAGAAAGGCGGCGATTGCGCCTGCCTGATAGACCAGTTCCTTGCGTCCGTTGATCTTCATGTACTCCTGCTTCCGCCCGTCGAGCAGCAGCGAGTCATACACCAGGGCATCGCCTGCACCCGACTCCATATTGTATCCGAGGGCACATACAATGAACCCGACGAGCTGGAAAAAGAAGAGCTGTGAGTAAAACATGAAGACAAGGCTTGAGAGAAAGAAGAGCCTTCCGATTACCCGGCTGGCCTTTCTTCCCCATAGATCTGCCACGGCACCAGTCGGTACCTCCATCAGGAAGGAGGTTATATGGAAAACTCCTTCCAGGATGCCAAGCTCAAAGAGCGTGAACCCCCTGGTAGCCAGGTAGATCATCCAGAGACCCCGGGTCAGATCCAGATTTGAAAAGAGAATGAATAGATAGTTGACCGTGATATTTGTATGATATGTTTTTCCGCCCACAGAAACCACCTGTACATTTGCAGCGAAATTCTACCGCTTTCCCTGTGCAAATAGAGTTTTTCATAATCTGTTTCTGCGGCTATTCAAGCTGCTACGCTTCTCTTCAGCCAGTTTAGAGACACTGGACATCATACCGGATAATCCAGTTCTGGGCAAGAAAGCGTGGGTACGTTCCATGCATTATTGCTGCTGCATACACTACAACATCAGCAGGAGCTTGGCCAGCGAAACCAGTGCTATCGCAATACCGACCAGGCGCTTGTAGGAACTCTCCGGAATCATCCGGTGGACCTTGAATCCAATGAATATTGCCAGCAGGAGAAAGGGAAAGGACCAGATCCCACTGAGCAGGCCGGAAGTATCCAGATGCCCGGTAAGCATATAGAGCGGCAGCCGCAGGCAAGCGGTGATAAACCACAACAGAGCCAGACTGGCCCGGAAACTTCTGCGGTCCCCAAGTTCCCCGGTAAGCACCGGTACAAACAGGACCCCCAGGCTAACAGCCCCGATTACGAACCCCGATACCAGGTACATGGGAATATGCATCCATCCGGGAAACAGCGGGTTTCTTCCGAAGGATTGCATGATACCATAGATAAGGATGAACAGCAGGACGCCTACGGCCAGGGCTGTCTCCGGAACACGGTTCATGGCCAGCACTCCCGCTGCAAGTGCCGGCAGGGCAAAGAGGGAGACTCTCCTTATAACACCCCACTTTACCGCTCTCCAGTCACTAATCAGGATAAAGAGGCTGCCGGCTACCGCAAATATGGGCAACAGGGAGATGGCCTCCTTGACCGGGAGGAACAGTGTCAGCAGTAGATACGTTACCACCGACCCCCCGAACCCGAAGATGCTCTCGACACCGTAGCCGATACTGGCTGAAAGGATAATCTCTGGAATCATGCCCGCCTCTCTCCAAAGGTAGTTGCTTGAACAGTAACTCAGTATACGCTTGGAGACACTGCCTGGTAAGTGTCACTATATCCGCGGCGGCAATTTCGTGTAAAAACCTCTATTACCAGTTGCATATTACTACTATGTAATATATACTACCTATTACAAAGTAGTGCCAAGGAGTCGTTATGCAGGATTGGATCCGACAATTCAGAAAGGGACTGCTCGAACTGTGCATCCTGAACCTGCTGAGGAAGTCTGAGAGCTATGGATATGAAATTGTCCACACGCTCAAGAATATTGAAGCGCTTTCTCTCACGGAGAGCACGCTCTACCCCATCCTCGCGCGTCTTGGAAAAGAAGGGCATCTTACGGTGCGTTCCGTTCCCTCACCCAGCGGCCCTCCGAGAAGATATTTCTCCCTGACAACCCAGGGAGAGCACTATCTGACAAGCCTGAATAGCTACTGGGCAACACTGCGTGATGCGACAGATGACCTGATTGTGAACAGTTCCGCTGAAGGAGATTGATATGCTGAGCAGAATAGCAAAAAGAGAAATCAGACGATACCTGAGAGCTGTCCGTCGCCACCTCGGACGCGGCAGCGTAACCGACACTACCCTCCGCTCCATGGAAGAGCACATCTACAGCGCCCTACAGGAGCGTTTTCCCGGTTCTCCCACGGAGGATGACGTACGGCAGGTGATTGCCGAACTGGAACCTCCAGATTCGTTTGCCGACAGCAGTTCAGAGCTTCATGCAATTCCGGAAGCAGGGTATAGATTCGGAAAGGCGGCTCTGATTGTCCTGCTGGCGGGAATAGTCATTCCTCTTGCCGTTGTCATCGTAGATATCATCACCGGTTTCTTCTCAGGGTTAGTTGCAATCCCCACCCTCACCCTGGGCCTGATCATCATGACACCGCTGCTGGTCATCGCTCTCGTTCTCGGGATTGCCGGCTGGAGATCGCCGGCAGGAAAGGCTGTTATTATTATCGTAGCAATCCTGGTTGTGCTCAGCAGCCTGCTTATTCCACTACGGGTCACCTCAGGAAGCAGCACCGGTCAAGACACTACCTTCATCAACAGACAATCCCAGCCACAGGCTGACAGTCGAACGCAATAAACATATATCATTGCATGGCAACTCCTGCCGCATGCTATACTGCTGTAAAACAGCGAGGTACAAGAGATCATGAAGATAGATATGCTGGAACATGTCAATATACGCTCCCTTGATATTCACCGGCTAGAAGAGTGGTACGGCAGGATACTCGGGCTGCAGCGGGGCTATCGCCCTCCCTTTGCGGCAACGGGAATCTGGTTATACAGAGGTGAGTGGCCGATGGTGCATCTGCTGGCAGTCTCAGAGGATCCGGAACACACCAATCCGCGGCTGGAACACTTTGCCTTCAGGGCTACCGGGCTTGAAAGTTTCCTGGATCTCCTGACTGCAGAAGATGTTCCGTACAGTACTGTTCGGGCACCGGAAGCGCGCATGCTGCAGGTATACATAGAGGACCCCGATGGAAATACCATGCATCTGGACTTTCCTCCTGAAGAGGGCGATGCCCTTGGGTTTGCCTGAAACAGGCCTCAACTTCTCTGAATGATAAAAAGATTCCTCTTCCGCCTGGTATTCATCTTTCTGAGTACACTACCGACTAGGGGAAACCTGTAGACAATTGCCCGCGCTGCGACAGGACAGCGTCGGACACAGGCAAAACACCTCTGGCACAGCGAATAATCAATTGACATATCTGACCGGATTGCTCCAGCAGGACAACAGGCTGCACATGTCCCGCACAATTTACAGGACTCAGCGGCTGATGGGATGCTGACAAACAATTTTGCGCTGTTCCCCGGCAGGATACGTGCCATTACAGGCAGGGATCGTGGGATATCTTTCCGGAAGATCGGAGACAACTTCCCCTTCGCCAGATTCTCCTTGAGGGCCTCTCCAAACTTCATAACTTCAAGCAAGTCAGAGTCATCGGGACGACCAGATGCAAGCGAAGCTGTTTCGGAGGAGAAGGAGTGTTCACCAATACAGGCCATTGCACCTACAACCTGCAAGTTCCCGGTAACAGCAAGATCATAGAGTTCCAGCAGAGCCCTGCCGAACCCTATGTTTCCATAGACAGCACATATTACTGTCGGCTGCTGCCGAGCCTGAATTTTCTGCAGCAGATTACCAACTGTTTGTGGTATATGCTCCTCGTAGACCGGAACACCGATAATCACAACTGTATCCGCAGCTACTCTGATCACATCAGTACTGCTGCGTTTCCCCGGGAGCGTGTAATCGCAGCTCTCAACGACAGGGATTCCCAGCCCCCTGACAACAGCCATGACCACCCTTCTCGTAGTACCGGTAGGAGAGAAATATATTGGCATTGCAGCTCTCTGTTTCATATCCGCATTAGTCAGGGATTCACCACCATGAACTGTTCGGCAACAGAGAGGTCATGCCACCTGCCGGGGATATCACAGACAACCATGGTACAGGTCTTCATATCAACATCTTCTTGCACCAGCAGCGAGATGTACTCACTGATGGCAGGGTTGTGACCGAACAGACATACCGTCCTGTACTCCTCGGGAATCGATTCGACCACCTTGGCAAAGGCTTCCGGAGTACCTGGATAAAGCGAGGGATGGGTAATGACCCGGGTATCGGGAATATCGAATCCGTCGGCAATGATGGAAGCCGTCTCCAGGGCACGTCTGGCCGGACTGGTGATGACGTAATCGGGCTGGAGGGCAAGGGAACGAATCTTCAATACCATATTTCCCGTATCCCGTACTCCGCGCCGTTTCAGGGGTCGTTCAAAATCGGGTAGATTTGGATTCCCCCAATCTGATTTCGCATGTCGTATCAGCAGCAGTTTTTTCATTGCCATACTCCGCAATCTGTAACAGATCATTTCAGTATACCATATTGCAGCAGAAGGAGAGAAAATTGTGACTGTATACTCTCAGAAAATAGTATCCATTACTTCACTGAAGTGACTGATTCCGGGGATGACAACATCGGCTCCGGCTTTGTTGAACTTCTCTGTCGCGGCCTCCCGCATACGCAGGAGACTCCCGGTGTCAAGCGCCAGCAGTTCCTGCTCTGTAAGACCAAAGAGATTGCCGGTATCCGTCACCCCGACAGTCAGACAGCCTGCATTTCTCCCCGCCGCAATATCGGCTAGCGTATCCCCGATCTTGACAACGCGTTTGCTGTCGGTAATCCCGCAGGCCTTCATACAGGCATGGATAAGATGCGGGGCAGGCCTTCCTGCAGGCACCTCCTCGGCACTGATACCGAACTGCGGTTCAATGCCCTCCCGCTTCAGGGCTGCCATCACCATAGCCAGCATCCGGCTGTTGTACCCGGTAGTGACGGCAAGGCAGATGCCCGATTGCCGCAGAAACTCACTGAAACGTACCGCCCCTGGAATACCATCGAGATGCCTGGGCAGCACCTCAAGCTGCAGCGGAACAAAGTCAGCAAAAAGGCGCTGCACATCCTCCTCATCGGGACGGCGCTGATACACGCGGTTCCAGCGCTCTTTGACACCGCTCGCATGCAGGATTGCCCGAATATGGTCCCGCTTATGCATCCCCATTGGGGCACGGGCTTCGGTTACAGTGATAGGTACGCCCCATTTCGCAAAGCAGGCCATGAAGGCTGCCACGGGAGCCTGTGACCCGAAATCCACGATCGTTCCGGCAAGGTCGCTCACTACCAGTTCAATTTTATCCATACTTTGCTACCACCAGCCGCACAGAGATTGGAACAGCGCCTGTGCAGCCTGAAATGATCATGCTGCATCAGTAAGGAAGGCAACTCCCGCTCCCTATTTAGCATACCAGGCGGCAATGTCACGGGCAAACTGTTCTCTGCTTGCCTGCCTGAGATAGAACATATGCCCCCCCTGGTAATAGCGTACAGTCAGCTGCTCCTGCTGCTCCGTGGTTAGCTTCATCAGGTGCCGGATACGTTCAGCTGAGAAGTAGGCTGTAACCAGATCGAAGATTCCGTGAGTGAGAAAGACCTTCATATCCGGGTTCAGGCTCATGCCGTAGCGCAGGTCATCGGTAGCCCCTACCTGGGATTCCAGGGCATGCTCCTTCGTATCGACTTCCCATTTCCTGTTCACTTCCATACTGAGCAGCTCGTAGGGCTTCTCCGTATCAAGACCGATAACTGATCGCAACTGGGTGTTGATGCCGGCAGCGAAGACCCGGTCGGCCTGGTGCAGGGTTGGGTCGGGACCGACATAGCTGTCCCGGTCGGGATGGGGATCGGTAACCGCAATTGAAACGTCGTAGAGCCCGAGGTGCTTTCCCTGTGACCTCAGCAGGTTCTTCACGTAATATTCGATATCGACCCGTCCGTTCTTACTGCTGACAATTCTGCGCGGCAACCCGATGAAATCGGCAGCCCGGTTAAGGACTCTTCGTTTTCCCGCCTCCCCGTACATGTCGCCTGCAGCAAGAATGGGTAGTAACTCCTTGACAGCAAACCGTTCGGCACGCTCCATGAACACTTCCAGCGACTCATCCTCATCGGTATTCCGGCTGCAGCCGTGCAGCTTCGCCCCGGCAGCCATGACCGGGAAGGTATCAACCCAGTTCATGACACTGTAGTCTGAGCCGTCAAGCAGGGAGAACTCCAGGGCCGGTGAGATGATCACAACCCCGCTTAAGCCTACCCCGTACTCCTTCTGTAGCAGTCGGGCTAGCTTTGCCGTCCTGAATCCGCCATAGCTCTCTCCAGCAATATAGACTGGAGACTCCCAGCGGTGAAACCTGGAGAGATAGTCCCGGATGAATTCCCCCAGGGACTCAAGGTCCCGTTTCAGTTTCCAGAACTCCGTATCATCTTTTTTCTGGTCACCACCGGCTGCAGCCTTCTCTCCTTTCTCAGGATGTTCAATCATGGTGCTGAATCCGGTTCCCACCGGGTCGACAAAGACCAGATCGGTAAAAGCCAGCCAGCTGTCCGGGTTGTTCTCCAGCCTGTACGGGGGAGGAAGCACTCTCCCGTCAGGGGCAAAGGGCACCTTATCGGGACCTATGGCTCCAAGGTGGAGAAATACCGAAGAGGCCCCCGGACCACCGTTAAAAACAAAGGTGATCGGGCGCGCCTGGCGGTTGCTCCCCGCTTTGGCGACATAGCTGACATAGAACATATTCGCCCTGGGTTTCCCATTTTTCTTCAGCCGGATCCAGTCGGCTGCAGCCGTATAGGCCAGCTCCCCATCTCCCAGCTGGATGGTCATCTCTGCCGATGCCCCCTTCATGGGCACCTCTGCACCCTTATCCATACCCTCTCTCTCTCCCGCTGAATCTGCAGCACTCATACAACTCTCCTCCAACATGTAACAGTATCATCGAACATAGGATCCCCTGCATACTGCAGGAACAATCCCAGAGAAAGCCAGCCATCGAAACGGCACAACCGGCCCCATACTCTCTAACATCGTCACAGATTCCTGAAACAGCAAGCAAAACCGGCATTGAACCAATAAAGAGCTGTCAGAACATATCCTCAAGCCCTTCCAGACCACCTGAGGCATCGGGAGACCAGCCATGGAGCTGCCGCTGAATCAACGCTTCAGGCAGATCGTCCAGAAAGTAGTTCTGCCCGACCGCTGCCGATTTCTGGACCCAGAAGGCATTTCGGTTGAATGATGAGCGTGTGATGATCAGTTCATTCTGAGCCCGAGTGAGGGCCACATAGAGTACCCGTCGCTCCTCTTCCTCGTCATCGATATCACCTAGGGAGCGGAAATGGGGATAACTTGCCTGATCAGCTCCGGCAACGATACAGATCGGTGCCTCGGTCCCCTTGGCACTGTGGACTGTGGAGAGGGTCACGGCATCGTCGGTAGCCTTACGGCTGATCTCGGTATCATTCAAAGGCTCCAGGGTGAAGTCGTCGATGAACTCCGGCATGCTGGTATAGTTCTCGGCTACCCGCACGAGCAGCTCGAGATCCTTTGACCGCTGCTTCCAGTTGTCATAGCGGTCCCGCAGGATGTCGTTGAGACTGCGAACCACACTTTTCAGGCAGGCTGCCGGGGTTGCATACCGCTGAGCCGTGTTGATGAACGCAGCCACAGCCGGATGTTCTTTCCCCAGTGAACCAGCCAGTTCCCGTTCAACTTTCGTCGAGGAGGTGGCAATATCCTCATCTGCCCCGGCACTGTCCACTGTTGCAATGGCAGAAAAGACCCGCTCTGCCGTCTTCTCCCCGATTCTCGGCCAGAGCTGCAGGAAGCGCAGCCAGGCCAGATCGTCACGGTTGTTGCGCACTATGCGCAGCAGGGCGAGAATATCACGGACATGGGCGGATTTGGTGAGGATCGTACCGCCGATGAACCGGTAGGGAATCTCCCGGCGAATCAGCTCTGCTTCCAGCGGTTTTGCATCGTAGCTTGACCGGTAGAGCACCATGATGTCCTGGAGGGGCACTTCAGCCTCGTAGCGCTCCTGGATCGTATCGGCAATCCAGGCAGCCTCCTCGCTGGTGTGCTCGAACTCTTCCAATTGCGGTATGTACCCGCAGCTGCCGCGATGAGCCTTCAGCCTGTTGCGGTAATCAAGGGAAGAGCACTCCAGCAGCCAGTTTGAAAAATCAAGAATCTCCTGGAAGCTGCGGTAGTTCAATGAGAGCGGCAGCGTGACGCTGTTGCCGAACATCTCATCAAACTCGTAGACATGCCGGAACTCCGCCCCCCTGAAACGGTATATCGACTGGGCCGGATCTCCCACGCAGAAGAGCCGTACTCCCTCATCCCGGAAATGCTTCAGAATCGCGAACTGTATGGGGTTGGTATCCTGCATCTCGTCCACAAGGACTTCATCGAAGAGCGTACAGACTGCCCGGCGAAGCTTGGGCTTTTCGGCAAGTGCTGCAGAGAAACGTTCAAGCAGGTCATCGTAATCAAGGTACCCGCGGGCCTCCTTGGCCTTCTGATACCGGGAAAGCAGTTCACAGCAGAATAAGATGGTATCAGGTTCCATATCGGTATGTTCTTCAAGATACTCTTGGTAGTCCTGACAGGTGTTGCGGCTGTAGGAGTAATAGGTGAGCAGTTTACCGCTTTTTGGGAATCCCTTACCGGGCATTTTCCTGGTACTGAAATACTCTTTCCTGATGATCCCCATCAGCGAGTTCTGGTCATCCGTGTCGATGATGCTCAACCCGGTTATTCCGAAACTCTTCGGCAGCCTGGTCATCACTTTCAGGCAGAAGGCATGAAAGGTCCCTGCCTGCATTTTCTCGGTAGCAGCCCCGATTTCATGCTTGAGACGCATCTTAAGCTCACGGGCAGCTCGGTTAGTGAACGTCATCACGAGAATCCTGTCGGTATCGACACCGCTCTTGTAGAGATGGGCTGCCCGGGCAATAATGGTCCTTGTCTTGCCGCAGCCGGCACCGGCTGTGACGAGAATGTTGCGGGCTTCCCCCTGATAGGTTACTGCCGTAGCCTGCTGTTCATTTAACTCCATACATTCCCCAACACCTGTTTAGCAGTTACCTATCATATCACGGATCGGCAGGCAGAGAAAGAGTGCTGAACAGATGACTGAGACAGTGACATCAGTAGAAAGACCGTTTCCTGAAGAGGGCATAGATCTCTAAGCTGCTATCCATGAATTCCTGCAGCATCGTTGCAGCAATACGTTTTCCGTGGCGGAAACAGAGCAGATCGGCTCCCTCCCCCTGCAGGCTGAAACCCCGATGAGCATCAAAGTATAAGAGTACGTTCTCCCGGAAACAGCCTCTGACAGCATCCTCATCCGCTCCCTGCAGCAGATAGTATCCGGAGAACTGAGGATGCTGTACAAAGTTGATATCCTGATACCCGAAGACCTTGCCTATCCTGTGAAACATGTTTTCCGGCTTGAGTACGAAGACAGGCAGCTCAAGGTCGTTTCCGAAGAGCAACACAGTCTGTGACCAGATATGGGAACTCTTGCCTCCCCCCGTAGTGTATCGGTAATCAAACAGCTTCAGGGAAACCCCGTGGTACGTTCCTGTCATGATATTCGTTATGCGTTTGTGGTGGCCATGCTGAAAGAGGTTGAACCGGCTCAGTGAATCAAGCAGTGATCCGTCATCTTTCGGCTGGTACTGCAGGTTGAACTCTGCTGCAGCCTGCTGCAGAGCCTTGGAGCGTTTCCCGGCATAATGGCTGATGAGCAGCACCAGCCCCAACACAATTACAGCAGTAAATGATATGGTGAGGGTTACATCCATGCTTCAGACCTCCATATTCACTCTGTTTCTTGGGGATTGACCAGTATGATAGTATCAGAATTCCACTCAATTTGATACTCTCGGTCTTCCGTGATTTCATCAGGGGTGAAGAAAGCACTCAGTCTGACCGGCTCTTCACCCTCCCCGGGATATGAGAGAATATAGAGACGACAGTCGGTTTCAAACCGATCATCCCCATCACCGGAATTCAGCGGGGTGAATGAGAGCCGGTAGGCAGCATCGGTCGGGAACTCGAATATGAAAGTATCGCTCACCTGCCGGAAGCTTACCTCCAGCAGCTCTTCGAGGACTTTTCCCCCCGCGGTTCCGGTACGGGCCCCATCCGCTCCGGTCAGCAGAGCTCCTTTGGCCTCTTCTATGATGACCATGCTGAGACGACCCTCCGCCAGACGCTGCTGCTCGGATGCGATCAGCTGCGCTATTGCATCGGGGGAAAATTCAAAAGATTCCTTTACCTCCACGGCGAAAAAGTGGTCGGCATGATTATAGTTGGTATACGGCGGATCAATCCAGGTGACCCGCTTACCCTCAAAGGACTCCTGCAGGTTCACGTCAACCAGCTCGGCAGCTTCGCTGACAAGATTCTCATCATGTTCTGTCCCCCAGTTGTTGGCGGCGATGAGGGTAATCGTATGGGAATCGGGATCATTGATATATCCGTATACCAGCATTGAGTGGTGGCGTTCTGTGTTCCAGTAGCCGACCGGGACAAACTCCCCTTCATCAATCCTCTCCATGATATCCTCGATCTCGGCCTGCAGCTCAGGCAGCCGCTGCGGACGGTTCACATCGTACCCGCCGAGGATAAAGTGGTCAAACATGATATCATTCTGCAGCAGGTTCATTCGCTCCTGCAAGCTGCGGTTGTACTCCCTGATGTCATATACGCTGTCGTAGTAGGATGGCAGCAGTTCGGGGTGTCGGGTGAAGAGTACCTGGCTTGCCGAGAAGGCGTAGCAGCGACCGACCCGTCCGGTGAAGATGTGGTAGGCTGTGTTGAGCAGCAGCATGAAATCCTCTTCCGGAAGCGCGGAAAAGTGTTTCTCAACCCACGGGTAGAGGGCTTCGGAGTACGGTGTGATACCCCAATAGCTGCTGCGTTTGTTGGAGAACCGGAAATTATCCCGCCCCCAGACAAAATCGGCAAAGCTCACTGTAAGCTCATGGCTGTGACTTCCGGTTTCACCTGAGAGCGTTATCCTAACGGGATAGCTCCCGGCGGAGAGGAAGGGAGAAATTACCATCTCGTGCTTTTCCGCTTCAGGGAGCCGGTACTGGAGTATGCTCGCACCGGTATCAAGCTCCATGCTTCTCCAAATCATCTCGGGATCTTCAAGGGTCATCTGCAGCAGCAGCGGCGATCCGCTGTGGGCTGCGATGTGCAGGTCACCGGACTCCTGGGCAGAGGGATCAACTGCCACCGTGATGGCGGCAGCAGGCTGCAGAGCAAGCAGCATCAGTAGGGTTGCCAGGCAGATTCCGGCCTGCCGCAATTGTACACTATTTATTCCCATCATGAAAATTAAAACCACTCCCGCTGTACCATTACTTGTTCATAACGGCAGATATATACTGCAATAACCACCGTATGGGATGATGGTAACAGTTGTCTGCAATGGTACCCAGATCGTACCATACGTCAGGAGAGCTTCCCCATAAGTGCTTTGATCCGGCTGGCATGCCCGGCTTCCTGTTCCGCCAGGTCTTCCAATGTCCGGATGACATCATCGGCAAGGTCGGTAAAAGTCAGCAGCCTCCGATACATATTGCCCGTACGGACTTCCCGATCATAGGCCCTCTCAAGGATAGCCTGTGCTGTGGGATCCTCAGGGATCTCCCGTGTTTCGATCAGCATGTTGTGATCCTCTTCGCGTATCTGGACCCTTGCCTCCAGTTCATCCCTGCTTAGCTTGTAGTCCTCAAGGATCTTGTTGATCCGGTTGTAGTGCCTCATCTCCTCCTCCGAGAGATCGGCAGCCAGCTCCTTGAGCTCCGCGTTGACAACAGTTTTCCCCACCTCAGTATAGTAGGCATACGACTCCATCTCTATCGAACGTGAATAATCGAGGATCTCCTCCACACTAAAGTCCTTCATGCTATCTCTCCATCATTTCATCCTATCTCCTGATAACCATACATCAACAGATTCATTTATTCCATAACCCGGCCATTCTGCTATATCGTTCAGCTGGTGCCGTTGCTGCAGTCTGTCTTCTCCTTGACAACCGATAGTTCAGGTGATCAAATATGAGAGGCAATCAATACTTATTACCAACCGGCCTCACGCGCCGGAAACGGAGCAGCCTGATGCAGCAATCGTATCTCGAAATCATCCAGCGGGCCCATGACGGATCTCAAGTCAGCAAATCGGACTGGGATTTCCATATCATAGACACCACGAAAGAGATGGTGGAGAGGTACCGCATCAGCTGGGATCCTGCCGTAATTACCCCAGACGATCCTGCCCTGGCTGATAGCATCTTCAGCGCCGGCAGGGAGCTGCTGCTGCAGACCGGGGTCTATTCGCTGAAGCACGGCAGCGTCATCCGGCTGACAGAGCAAGAAATTGATGAGGGTATCCGGGCCATGAACCGTCCCCTTACCCTCGGGGAGGGGGCTGATGCCCGGACGCTGCTGCCGAGAAAGATCTCGGATTCCCGGCGTCCCATCATATGGGCGGGCAATCCCGGGGTACCCACTCCCGAGCGGCTGTTCAAGCCTTCGGTTACAAGCTGGGCACAGGAACCGCTGGTCGATCTCATCACCTGCGGCTCCCTTGTCGATATCGACGGGTACCGGGTAGAGTCCGGCGAGCCGTCCGAGCTCCTTGCTTCACGCAGGGAGCTTGCCTACCTCAGGGAGGTGCTGCGGGAAGTTGGGCGTCCCGGCATGGGTATGCTGGCGGCCGAAAGCAGCGTCACCGAAACCGGGGACCTTGCAGCAACCCACCCAGACCTGCTGCGCCCCTGCGATGCCCACCTGGTGGCTCTGTTCAATGAGCTGATGATCGACAACGGCAATATGGTGCGGGCAGCCAATTCGATCTACTACGGTCAGGCCAATGCTTCCCTGGCAACTGTCATGGTCGGCGGACTGGGAGGCGATGCCCCGGGAGCTGCAGTGCTCCAGGTCGCATCCTTCCTTGCCGCCAATATTGTCTGCCGCGCCGATTACCATCTCTGTCACCCAATCCACATCCGGTATGTGGCCACATCTACCCGGGGCTGCATGTGGCTGCAGAGTATCGTGTGCCAGGCCTTTGCCCGTAATGCCCCGGCCATCGTAGTCTGTGACATCTACCCGAAGAGCGGAGCCCTTACCGAAGAGGTCCTCTACGAAGTTGCCGCCAACGCCCTTGCTGCAACGGTAAGCGGAGGCCATCTCGAGGGGGTCGGCTCGGCTGACGGGGCTTATCCCCATGGCACCGGGATTGAGGTACGCATGATGGCCGAAGTCGGCCATGCTGCGGCACGGGGAGTATCGTTGAGAGAGGCCAATGCGCTCATCCAGCAGCTGCTTGAGCGCTATGAGCGGGTCTTCGAGCTTCCGGGAGGTAACCGGGGAGTTCCTGTGGATCAGGCCTACGATTTCAGTACCCTGCAGCCGGTACCGCAGTGGCAAGCCATGTACGAGCATGTGAAGCAGGAACTTGCCGGAATTGGGCTGCAACTGTAACAGACTGAGAAAAGAAAACGGTTTGGCAATGCCGTTCTATCTGTCCGCAAGATGATAGAACACTCCCCGCTCCTGCCCGGATGTCTCTATCCTCCCACTTTCCTCAAGCACGGAGAGATACTTGTTCAGCTCATTCTCATGGATTCCCAGGATATGCATCAGGTCCTCCATGGTGCAGGGCCGGCGGGCAATGGTCTCAAGTATGGTTGCCTCGGTATCGCTGCGATAGCCCTCCATCTTCCTTCTGCTGACTGGGGCTGCGATTATTTCGACCGACGGGATATTCCATCTACTGATAACCCCCTCCATCTGCTCCAGGGTGGCGGCCTGCAGGCCGGCAACGGTTCCGGGACGGTCCAGGGTGTTGAGCTGTACGGATTCGGGTCGGATACGCTGTATTGCCCGTTTGAGGGCATCCAGCTCCGGGGCATCCATATTGTAGCCGGGCAGCAGGAACACTTCCAGCAGCATCGTTCCGGTGAAGATCTTCCTGAAGGCAGCAAGGCCCTCGATGTAGCGGTCAATATCGAGCTCCTCTGCCGGTCTGTTGATCTTTCGGAACGCGGACGCGGTGGCAGCATCAAGGGAGGGCAGAACTGTATCCACGCCGAGAAGCTCCTGCTGAAGATTATCATCCGAGAGCAGTGTCCCGTTAGTCAGGAGGGCAGTAGGAATCTCCGGTTCCCGCTTCCGTATGAACTGCAGGATTTCACCGATACCGGAGTTCAGGGTTGGCTCACCGGAGCCTGAAAAGGTGATATAATCCGGTCTGGGTCGGTTTGCGAAGTAGTGCTCAAGCTCCCTGATCACTGAGCTGACCGGGACATACTCCCTGCGCCTGCAGGTCAGCTCCGTCGTATTTCCCACCTCGCAGTAGACACAGTCCAGGGAACAGGTCTTGCGGGGAACGAGATCGACACCGAGTGACATGCCCAGCCTTCTTGAGGGGACCGGGCCGAAGAGATATTTGTACATGACAGCTCCCAACCCACCTCACGATATCTAACGTAGAAGAGGGTATGTACTTTATTCGATCATATGTTCATAATACAGTGTACTGCGATACCTGCCGTTCCGCAATGGAACAGCACACTGTCAGCACAAATTACCTGTCAAGGAGTACACAACATGGCTACATTACCTGAAATTGTCAGCAGGGCCTGGGATGAAAAAGAGGGCCCGGTGATCTTCACCACAGTCGACAGAGAGGGGATTCCCAATGCCATCTATGCAACCTGTGTCGCAAAGTATGACGAACAGACCATTATCGTTGCCCACAACTACTTCACCAAGACGTTTGAGAACATCAAGACCAACGGCCACGGTTCAATCCTCTTCATAACCGGGGAGGGAAAGGCGTATCAGCTCAAGGGTTCGGTATCGCTCCATACTGAAGGCCCGTACTTCGATGATATGAAGCGATGGAATCCGGAAAAGCATCCCGGTCACGCAGCTGCTGTCCTGCAGGTTGAGGCGATCTATTCCGGGGCCGAACGGTTGGACTGATGCTCACGGTACCGCAGGATGAAGGCCTGATAGGCAAGGATTGAACCCTCTATCTCGGCCTGTTTGACACTGCCTCTGCCTGTCCAGTTCAATCCGTCATACTTGCAGAGGGAATCAAGTTCCCGCTTTACCGAATCAAGGGAGAAATCCCTCCCTTCACTGCGGGTATAGAGGCCATGGAGCACTGATTCATATGTCTCATCAAAGATGCTGTCGTAGTTGTCCATGGGGAAAATATACTAACAGATTGTCACAGCAGCTACCCCTTTTCAGATAACCGACCATCGTTCTTGATGTTACCATGCATGAAGGTTTGATGTTACTCTGAAGGCTTGCAGTTATGAGCACTTAGCTCTATAGTGGTCAATCATATGAAACCAACTTCACACGGAACTGCCCATGCAGGGTGAACAAAACAGGCAATTTTCACAGAGAACGCCCTTCGGTCGCCTGCCGTTTTACTACGGATGGGTCATCCTGGCTGCAGGAGCCCTGGGTATCGTTGCCAGCATTCCCGGACAGACAATGGGAGTATCGGTATTCACCGACCATCTGATTGCGGCTCTCCAGGTTTCCCGGGTGGGTATTTCAACGGCCTATATGGTTGGGACCCTGCTCAGTGCCCTGCTCATTCCCTATGCCGGCAAGCTCTTTGACAGAATCGGTGCCCGTCTGACAGCAGCGATCTCTGCCTTTGCCCTGGGGCTGTTCCTGCTGTTCCTTGCCTTCTCGGGGCGATTGTCGTCAGTGCTCATATCAACTGGTATCCCGGTGTTTCCAGTCGGTATTGCCCTAGCCGTCATGGGCTTCTTCGGTATCAGGTTTTTCGGCCAGGGGGTGCTAACTCTGGCTTCACGCGGGATGGTGGTCCGCTGGTTCAGCAGCCGCAGAGGTCTGGCCACTGGGTTCCTCGGCGTGGCGACGGCCTTCGGTTTCTCCTACGCTCCCCGTCCCCTGCAAGCCCTTATTGACCGTTTCGGCTGGAGCGGGGCCCTTATCGCGCTGGGGGCTTTCCTCATCGTGGTCTTCGTCCCCTTCATCATCCTCTTCTTCCGCAACGATCCCGCCGTAATCGGGATTGGGATTGAGGAGGGGCTTTCATTGCGGCAGCAGAGGGTCCATGCCGGGCATGAGGCGGAGGTCGATCTGCGGGCAGCGGAGGCAAGATGTGATATACGCTATTGGATCCTCATCCTGGCCCTCGGGTTCTGGGCGCTGTTCAATACCGGATTCACCTTCCACATCATATCGATCTTTGCCGAAGTCGGTACCGGTACGCAGGAAGCGTTGAAGATATTTCTTCCGATTTCAGTTATTTCTGTTGCTTCCCGGTTTATTGCCAGCTGGCTCAGCGACAGGATAGACCTAAAGTACATTGTCTACCTGCTCACGCTCTTCATGGTTATCTCGGGAATGGCCCTGCAGCTGCTGGGAAACAACCCGTTCATCCGCTACCTCATCATCATGGGCCTTGGGATCACCGGGGGGCTCTTTGGCGTACTCAATATGGTGAGCTGGCCGAAACTCTTCGGCCTGCGGTATGTCGGTGAGGTCTCCGGGTATGCCATGGCCTTTGTCGTAGCCGGGAGCGCCATCGGACCCTGGCTCTTCAGCCTTTCATTCAGGCTGA
This sequence comes from uncultured Spirochaetales bacterium, assembly GCA_964605195.1. Lineage (GTDB taxonomy): Bacteria > Spirochaetota > Spirochaetia > JABMQR01 > JABMQR01 > CAZSBC01. The sequence goes on from CAZSBC010000007.1 coordinate 25,278, forward strand.
CCGGCGGATACCGTGCAGCCGGCCTGTTTTCGGCAGTTTTCTGCCTGCTGCTGCTCATCCTTGCGGCAGCCACCCGTTTCACGTCGGCAATAGGCCCGCAGCATGCGGAAAACTGAGTATAGAATCAGGTATGTTTATTGGCATACATGGAGTTATCAACCCGGATGTAGAGGTCATCAAAGGTCATTGAGGGGTCAAATGGGCAGGTTCCGTAACTGAATTCCAGAGTATTGATCAACTCATACCGACTGCTGCGACACAACTCAACTATCTGTTCGGCAACAGCCTTGTCATCGATATTCGCTGACTCGATAACAATGATAAACTCATCCCCGGCTAGCCGAGATATCATCTTCTCACCCCGAAAGACTTCGGTGAGGATCCTGGCGAATTCAATCAGCACCTGATCACCTTCGTGGTGCCCGCAAGTATCATTTATGGCCTTGAACCCATCAAGGTCTATTAACATGACACTGAAGGTACGCTCCTCCTCAATCAGATAGTTGACATGCTCCTCATAGCTGGCCCGCGAGTAGAGCCCGGTGAGAGAATCCTTCTCCCCGCTGGTCGTCTCAAGCATGGCAAAGGCAATCAGTATTCCAAGGCTTGCCGTAGACCAGGCAAAGAAGAGGTGAATATTATACATCTGGATGAACATCCCGATTACCGGTAATGAGAAGAAGAGCAGCACGTACACAAGCATCCTGGTGTTCACCCTGGAACGGTTGGTATAGATCATACCGGCTACATAGAGATAGATTCCCGTCACAACAACATAGGTGATCCACTGATGGGGACCGGGGCTGTAGGTGCCGTTTTCACGCCCAATGGAGAAGAAAATGGGATAGAAGAGGTTGATGAGGAGAAGAGACAGCACAATAACTGAAGGCAGCATATAGTGGATCCTGCTCTTCAGCCGTCGCCGGCTGCCGAATACCTTATAATCAATGTAGCTGACAGAGAGACCGGCAAGAACCGGTGAGAGCAGCACCAGCAGAAAGTTGGTAATGTAATTGCTGAGATACAGCGCCGTAGCTGAATTACCGTCAACTATCCAGGTGGCAGGTTCCACTATGAGGGCAATGATGTTGACGATGATGACGCGACGCAGCAGCCTCTTCGAATAGAACTCTATCCGTGAGGAGAGCTGCATGATAAGCAGTATGAGAATCAGCATCAGGATAGCAAAAATGTTCAACTGGAACTGTTCCACATAATGCAGCATGACACCCTACCTTTTTGTAATTATGCTCTCATCTTACACAACTGCAGCCGTAACGGCAATATCCTACACCCATGAATCAATCAATTACTTGGTACACACCCTCTTTAGTTGAGGTAGATTTACAGCATGACAGCTGACAATCTTATTCATGGAAAAGATATATCGAATAAATTGACAATTCATCATTAAATGAGTAAGCTTAGGATAAGGAAACTCTCAGGAGGCGCTTATGCGTATAACAAAAAGTATATGGAAACTACTGCTATCGGCAGCAATATTGCTGGTCGTAATCGGATTTGCCGGGTGTGATCTCGTCGGCAACAGTGCAGAGCTGGATGCATCCAGCAGGAAAGCCGCTGCGGCACCGAAAGCGGGACCCAAGACATTTTCTGCCACTGTGATGATGACACAGGTACTTGGCAGTGTCGATACCACAAATATGGGAAACAGCAATCACAAGCGTGCTGAAAACGAGCAGTTGTTTAGCGGTTATATTGATTATGATACAGGTTCAGCTGTATTCACTCCTATCAGTTCTCCGGAATGGGACCTGCTTGACGGTGCCTATGCCACGATGGAAAACACCACAAACTACAATCTGGATCTTGATCTTCAAACATTTCAGGGTACAGGGGAATTAAACGGATCCAACCACAGTGTTATCTATATTACCACTGGACCGGGGGGAACTGGGAATCTCAACATGACAATGCAGGCCAATGGTACAATTGTTGGGAATTTCTTCACCGGGGCAACCCTGTCAATGAACTGGGTAGCTGGGAACGTGCCCGAGAAAATCAAGGCAAGCGGTACAATAACCGGTACATTTTTCTGGTTTGATCTCTCCACAGGTTCTCCTGTACAGATTGTTCCATACGGCCTGTTCACCATTACCGGACGTTATCTGTAAACCATCAGGGCGGCTTTTCAGCCGCCCGGTTTTTCATCCTCCATTGTTGTTATCAATTCAGCTCTATATTTCTTTGAGCCATACTCTTTTTCTTGATTCTTGATTACCAGGTACATAAAGCGGATCTGGAATCCTCTTCCGGGATAGCGGATAATCCGGTTGGAAACTCATAGATCAGTTACGGGTATGCAGCAATGACAGACATGTGAGATATCTGGAACAGGGCACAACTCTTTGCAGTCCTTCGGTTTGCTCGCTCAACACCTGTTAAGTGCCTGTAGATACGACTGATACGTTTGATTAACGTACCCACAGGGAATATCTGAATAAATGACTGATCTACCATCGCTACAATTCCTGATTGTGGTGAAAAACGCAGATCAGGCTAACAATTAATCACAAAAGGTCATTTCTCGTAAGCAAAGCGGTGAAGAAGCTGAAGCTCATGCTGCGGTAGTTGTTCCTGAAGAGCAACCCTTCCTCCATTGCCTGCTCAATGGCATAGTTGCCGATCAGGTGCAGCAGCAGCTGTGAAGTTGCCTTCGCATCCGAGAGGGCCGAATGGGCAAAGTCATTCTCGATCAGCAGGTCCCGGCAGAGATTTTCCAGGCTGTAGGACCTGCGTCCGATGATATGTTTCCTGGAGAGCTGCAGGGTGCAGATACTGGGAATGAGGTCGTAATGCATGCCTGCCCGCTTCAGCTCTTCGGTAAGGAACGGGATATCGAAGGCGGCATTGTGGGCCGCGATCACCGACCCATCGAGAAACTCCAGCAGGATATCGGCAATATCACCGAATCTGGGGGCTTTCTCAACCATTTCGGATGTGATGCCATGGACATGCACCGCCCCGACATGCTGGCCGGGATTTACCAGGGTCTCGAAGTGGTCGATCTTCGTACCGTCACTTTCCATCTTCCAGATGCCGATCTCTATGATCCTGCTCTCCCTGGGGCCAAAACCGGTCGTCTCGAAATCAAGCACAGAGTAGATCAATGCTCACCTCTCCTCTTCCTCTGCATCGTCCTCTTCGCCTGCATCTCCGATTACTTCATAGTCATCACCATGATCCTCAACCACAGGCTCCGCCTCTCTATGAAACCGATTAAAGTCCCTGACAAGGTCCCGCAGCAGCTGCAGCCCCCCGATTCCGGCAACAACGAGGGAGAGATCAAAGAGGATAAGCAGGCCCATGGCAATAATAAAGGGGACACCACCCTCGGTCTCACCGCCGGCAAGGCCGGTGGTGACAGCCACAGTCTGGGCTGAAGCAAGCAGAATACTTGCCGCAACTGTTGCGATTGCGATGATTTTCTGCCGTGATTTCGTCCTGAAGGAGCCCCAGAGCAACAGAATCAGGCCTGCAAGCACAAATGGAAAGAGCTCGGCCGGCATGAGAAAGTCGAAGATGACCCTTCCCAGCTGCACCAGGGCAAAGAGGGCCGTGAAGAACGGCAGTATAATGGGAGTCCATACCAGCACATTGCCGGCAATGACAATAATCTTGGTAAACAGGTTGTTTTTTCGCATACATTCACTCCCGAACATCTTCAGCATCGCCGGGCAGCAGGCCGCAGTGACTCTGTCCTGTCCATCGTACAATGTATGGAGAGGTTATGCAATTGACCGGAAGTCTATATACCTGGCATATGTCATCCGCCGGAATAGGGTGACTGCAGCAGTACCCGATCCCCGTCCGCAAGCACCTGCGTCGATGTCCCCATTTTGTTGTTGATCACGGGGAAGAGGTGTTTCCGGATCCTGGGGCTCACCCCGAAATGCTCGAGCACAGCAGCGATTGTGGGCTCTTCTATGGTAATCTCGGTATACTCTTTCGGGAGACCGAACTCACGCTCCCCCTTCACGGTTACGGTTATCATCAGTAGGTTCCTATCAGCCAGTCCAGCTCATGCTGGTATAGACAGGTCTCTGTCGGGACCCCCTCCTCATCCCAGAGATTGATGGCATAGTAGGTTTTGACAGCCGCATCAAACTCCTCACGGTCCAGCGAGTAGCCGGCACAGGGCCCGCCGCCCTCAAGCGGGGTAAACATCCTCTCTGGCAGTACATCGTCCCTGGAGGTAAGCCCTTCGCGGAGATTGAAGATACGGGACATGGTGGTGTGCTTCTCCCCGATCTTAATCAGGTTCCAGAGGCTCATGCTATCCCATCCCGTCACAGCCTGCATGTACTCACCCATGGAATTGATGGTGAAGGGTCCGTTGGGACGTACACAGAAGTAGCATATCCCTATGGCATTGTAACCGTTGTACAGCGCCTCATTGACAAAGAAGTTACGCACCTTCTTCGGGGAGAGATCGGTTGCCGGCAGCGGTTCGTTAATCCCTATGGCCTCGTAGAGAGCTGCCCCGCCCTCTGTGGCCATGATATGGTCATGCTGCACCTCCATGTGATCTGGTCCTGCCGACGGAAGTGCGTATGCAAGCGCCAGGCTGGCCTTCCCCCGCGGGTCATGGGCCGGGAAGGCCGAGTTCTTCACATGTATGGCATACCGGGCAGTCTGCTCCCCGAAGTGCTCGATTGAGACCTTGAACCCCCGAGCCAGGATGGCTCCGATACCCTCCATGAGGCACATCTTCTCAAGCAGCTTCAACATATTTTCTGAGTTGCCGAAGTTCATCTCCAGCCCTTCGAGCTGCTCCTTGTCTATCAGTCTGCGTTCATAGCACTCCATGACCCAGGCTATCGTAACACCGGCTGAAATGGTATCCATCCCGTACTGCTGGCAGATCTGATGCGCGACACTGATCGGTTTCAGGTCATTCACGCCACAGCAGGTCCCGAAAGCCATGGTGGTCTCAAACTCTGAGCCCCCATAGGCAGGATCCACACTGTAGGTACCGTCATCAATCTCCACCTCCCGCTTGCAGCTTATCGGGCAGCGGTAACAGGTTCCCGTCTTCTTCAGGATTGTGTTGAGATAAGTGGTTTCAGCAAGGTTCTCGAAATCCCTGAATACCCCGTGCTGGAAATTATAGGTGGGAAGTACCCCGACCTCCTGGGTCGCACGGATACCACGCATCGTACCATACTTGGGAAAGGTGTTGGGGATCTCTTTCCATTCACGGATACACTCCTTCACGATGGCCTTGACCCGCTCTTCATTGTACAGCGGCAGCTTCTGGTTTGTCCCGCGTACGGCAATTGCTTTGAGGTTCTTGCTGCCGAGGACAGCTCCCATGCCCAGACGCCCGTTGGCATGCTTCAACTCATTTATAACGCAGGCATAGCTGCTCATCAGCTCACCTGATTTGCCGATGGTGATAATACGGGTACGTGAATCATCAAGCTCTTCCTTGATCTTGTCGTGAGTCTCCTTGAGCTTCTCACCCCAGAGGTGCTCAGCTGAACGCAACTCAGGTTTACCGTCCCGTATGGAGAGATAGACCGGCTTCTCAGCCCTTCCCTCTATGATAATCCCCTCAAACCCGGCAAATTTCAGTTCCGGTCCCCACCAGCCGCCGCCTTCGGTCTCACCATAGCCTCCCGTCAGCGGCGATTTCCCGACAATGGAAATCCTGCTCAATCCGGGACCGGGAGTACCAGTAACAAAGGAGGTCATGAAGACGATCTTTGCCTCCGGGCTCAGCGGGTCGATACCTGCTCGCTGTTCCATCAGCAGGTAATAGAGCCCCAGCGTATTGCCGCCGAGATAGCGTTTGTAGAGAATCTCGGGAATCTCCTCTATATCCAATTCACCTGAAGTGAGATTAACCCGCAGTAACCGTCCGGTCGCTCCATACAATTGTTCCATGATCGTCTCCCCTGTGTACCGTGTAAGACAACGCTTATTTTGATTACGTAGTCAACATAGTATCATAGATACCTCCCTTTGTCCAGAATTGATTTGATCAACCTGCAAGCAGCTTTCGTTCAACCACACGGGCTCCTATCGGGAAAAACAGGAACTTACCCATCCTGATATAGACAATTCCCACTGGAATTCCGATTATGGTGCAGAGAGAGAAGACACCATAGAGAAAATAGACCAGCGTGAGAGGTAATCCAATACAGATCCAGATGATATTCAGCATGGTATGCAGCATCTACCGCCACAGAGCTACATGCTCCCATCCCTTGACATCGGTCTCCCGGACCACCTCTTTCCCGAAGGGGAATACGGAGAACCGGGCAAACTCAATGCATGCCCGGCCAATCGGAATCCCTATCAGGGTTACATAGAACAGCAGGGCCATGGAGATCCAGGACTGCTCCTCCAAAAAGAAACCAGATACTTTACCGATAGTTGACATACCGTATCTCCCGTCACTGCCTGAAGAGCATCTTCAGGACAGCGTCTCCGTCTACTTCCGTGCAGACTGCAGTGCGCGGTCTCGAAAGAGCCGTTTCCTGCTGCAGCGGATTGGTCTTCCCCCGCATCTCACTCGCTGATAAATCCACATAGACCGGCCACATCTCTCTCCTGAAGAGCGACGGCTCAAGCACGAAGGCAACTGCAGAGGAGTCATGGACATAGATCCCCTCCACTCCAACCTCTCTCCGAAAGAAGTCACGATAGAACTCCGTAACAGCGCCGACATGACGGGCAAGCGGATCCTCTATCACAGAGAACCGGTCAAGGAGGGTATCGGTCATATGAACGTTATGCGTCACATCAAGCCCCACCATGGTAAGCGGCCAGCCGGCCGCAAAGACAAGATCGGCGGCTTCTGGGTCATTATGGATATTGGCCTCGGCGTGAGGAGTGGCGTTCCCCGGGCAGAGGGCATTCCCGCCCATGATGACCACCTCCCTGACATGTCGCGCTATCTCGGGCTCCATCTGCAGCGCCAGGGCAAAATTGGTCAGCGGGCCCACTCCGACGAGGGTGATTTTACCGGGATTGCTCATGATTTCGGCAACAATATGTTCTGCAGCCGATTCCTTCTGCGCCATGAGCGCAGGAGGCTTCAGGGGGACATTACCCTGCCCGTTATCCCCATGTATCCACTGTACCGGACCACCGTAATCGGATTGCAGCGGGGTATCGGCACCTCTGAATACGGGGATGTCATCCCGGGCGGCAATCTCGAGAATTCGAAGGGCATTCTCGGTGGCAAGATCGACAGGGACATTCCCGAAGACCGTTGTCAGCGATCGGATCCTGATGTTATCTGACTTGAGGGCGAAATAGATAGCCATGGTATCGTCAACGCCAGGATCGGTGTCAAAGATGACCGTATGTCTCGCTTGCATGCTGCACTCCTTGATTATGAAATATCAACACCCAGGAAATCATAACTCAGCCGGCTCTGCAGCACCGATACTGATGCCAGGGCTTCACGCAGCCGCCTGCGGTTCTCATCGGAGAGCCCGGCTACAAGCAGATCGTCATTAACCTTCCGCAGCTCTCCATGAGCGAGAATCTGGTTAACAAACCGCAGCTCCCAGAGCGTTTCAAAGGAGCGCTCTATGGTAATGAACGTCTCCTCGTCAAAGACCCCCAGCTCCCTGAGCTTACCTGCCCGCTCCATCGTTGCCGTGACAGCAACATGCTCCCGCAGGGCATAGAGACGGGTGAAGTTGATCAGGGGGATTATGCACTCCTTGATATTGACCACCTCACGACCGTCCCGCTCCTCGGTCTTCACCGTACCGAAGATCCCCCTCGGGACGGAATATTGGAGGCAATTGCGGGCAAAGTGCGCCAGAAAAGCCGGCTTAGCAGCTATGGACTGGAATACGGCCCGCTGTAGCGCACCTGCCAGTTTCTCGCTGCCGTAACTGCACTTGATATCAAAGAAGACGTGGATATCGAGAAGGGCAAGTGAATCCGACCTGGTAACCCAGGCAGCATAGCGTGCTTTCCATTCCGCTGCTGTAAGGCAGTTGGCAGGGTTTACCGCCATGATTCCGCCGGGGCAGTATGAGAAACCGGAATTGTTCAACCAGGTGCAGACAACATCGGCTATCCTGAGAAAAAGGAGCCGCTGTCTCTCAAGCATATCACCCACGGCATCGCTGTCAAAGACCATGGCGTTGTCCTGATCGGAAAAGAGGGTCAGTTCCCCCCTGCCGCTGCTTCCCAGGGAGAGGAATGCATACGGTATGGAGGCCCCCCCCAGCTCTTTCTCTGCAAGCTCAACGAAGCGGGCAACTGCAGCAGCATAGATGTCACGTATGGCCATCCGTACCCCGGGAGCATCGTTCCCGGCCAGGATCATTGAACGGACAGTCTGGGGCAGCTGATTGAGAACCCTGACAACATGACTTCCTGATTCACTGGCATTAATCTCTTCTAGAAGCTGCTCCGGACGCTGCAGCAGCAGATCATTTCCGGGAATACTCTGAACTTTCGGATTGCCAGTGATCTGCCTGAACGAAATCACCTGCCCATTCTGTTCGGAGAGGTATATTCTGGAAACCCTGATAACGACATCGATACGACTCCCGCTCCTGCAGGTCAATCGCGCCTCAAACTCATCGGCAGAGGGGTTCTCGCTGCGCAGGTTAGTGAGATGGCCGGCGAGCTGTACTGATCGCTCATCACCGGGAAAAAGGAGCTCCCAGATATCACCGTTGAGTAGATCGCTCTCATCATAGCCGGTCATCCGTGAGAAGGTATGATTGGTGAAGACTGCATTGGCATTGAGAATGAGCAGATACCCCTCATTTGAGGCCTCGACCAGGGCGCGATACCGCTCCTTGGCCTCATTGAGCCCCGCTTCTGCCTGACGACGGTTCCGCTCTATGATCCGACTCTGATACACCAGATACCCGATAAAGAGTATCAGTACCAGCGAGATGACGGAAAAGACCACTATCAGCTGCCGGCTGAGACGCGATATTTCCTCCTCAATGTCATGAATAAAGACCCCCGTTCCGACAATCCAGCCCCACTCATCAATTCCCTGCACAAAGGAGAGTTTCGGTACAGTACGGTCACTCTCCTCACTGAGCTGCCAGAGATACTGGAGAAAGCCATTCCCTTCCCGCCTGACCAGTTCCACCGACTCCACAAAGAGCCGCTTCCCGCTGCGGTTCATGCTGTCGGTATAGTCCGAGAGATCTGTTCCCTCCAGCTCCGGCCTCCAGGGATGCATGATCATCATCGGCTGAAGATCGGTTATCCAGAAGTAGTTATCAAGTTCCGGGCCATAGCGCAGCTTCCTGATCTCATCTGCGGCGGCACGCTGCGCCTCCGCTCTCGTGAGCGTACCCTCATCCTCCATTGCCCGGTAGTAAGCAACAGCAGTCACAGCGAGAGAGGAGATATCACGGATCATGTCCTTGCGCTCCTGCAGCAGCGAATCATGAAACATCGGCAGGATCACCAGAAAAACGGACAGTATAAAGAGCAGGAGGGCTGCAGCTGCAGGCAGCAGTATCCTGATACCGAAGCCTGCCAAGAGGGATTTCCGTTTATTCTGCTGCCGGTACTGCTTGCCCCGAAAGTAGGAGACGAGCTCACTTGCGGTGAGGATCGGTTCCCGTCCCGCCTCAGCCTCATGGTACTTCTCGAAAAACCTGCCATTGGCAAAATCTTCGCGCCCGGGGATGTAGTTGTCATAATCGTCTTTGATATGGCACTCGAAGACCTGGCGTACCTGCTCCTCGGAGTAGCGTCCGGAAAATTCTGCTATGGCCTCGGGAAGGGCTTCAAGGCAGTGGCGGAATTTGCGGTGACTGTAGGGATCATACCCTTCCCGCTCTCCCGATTGCATAAACGCAGTAAAACCGTCCCGGTCAAAATAGCCGTCAATCCACTTGTGGATATCCTCTGCCCGGAGATTGTAGAGTTTCTCGGTATGATCGGCATGCTCTGCTATTTTCACCTGCTTCCAACCCATGCTATCGAAAGTTGCATCCCCTTCAGTATAGCCGGTATCATGGTGATGTGAAATAGAATATACCGGCACCCAATACCGGTTAGACAGAATCTGGATCAACCTATTGTGCAGATTCCTGAATCATGCCCATGAGATTGTAGGCAAGTTGGGCGGCAGTGAATTCACAGAAATGGAGGGAGGCGATTGGTGACAGCTCCACGACATCAAATCCGACAATTCGTCTCCGGGATGCAATCCCCCTGAGCAGGTCCATCGCCTGATACCAGTCGATACCCCCGGGCACGGGAGTTCCGGTTGCCGGCATGGTTGCAGGATCGAAGGCATCAACATCAAAAGTGACATAGATGTTGTCAGGAAAGGTGTCGGGTATGAGGTTCCTGCCGGGATCACACCTCCGGTAGAGCTCCTCACCGCTGTACTGCCTGACAGAGTGTGCTGCAACGAAATTTTTTTCTTCAGCACACATGCTGCGGATTCCCAACTGCACAATCGGAATATCAAGCTCATCGGCGACACGTCGCATGACACAGGCATGGCTGAAACGAGAACCCTCATATTCCCTGCGCAGATCTGCATGGGCATCAAACTGCACCACCCCGAAATTACCGAACTGCTCTGCACATGCTGCAATAGGGGCAAATGAGATGGAGTGCTCACCTCCGAGCACTACCGGGACAGCTCCCTGCCCCAGGCTTATCATTACAACCGACTGCAGCCTTTGCAGATAGTCGGCCACCGACTCCCACTGCATGCGGCTGATCATATCCCAGGTGTGGATGCTGTCAATAATACCGCCGCACTTCAGGCTCTGCAGCTCCAGCTGGTTTGATGCGGCAATGATTCCCGCAGGACCAAACTCTGTGCCCGTACCGTAGGAGACACTCTCTCCGAATGGCACCGGAATGACGTGAAAACGGGCCTGTTCAGGTTCGGCGTTGGGAATTTCGGAGGAGAGGAACCAGTCCTGCTGCTTGTTTGCATTCATGATAACCGGCTCCTGAAATCCTCATACCCGAAGGTCCGCACGGTACGGTACTCCCCGGTCTCCGGATTGAACGTGCAGATCGACGGCAGCCGAATCCCGTTGAAGGTTGTAGTCTTCACCATCGTGTAGTGCGCCATGTCGGTGAAGACCAGGCGTTCCCCGATGCTCAGCTCATGATCGAAACTGTAATCACCGATCACATCCCCCGCAAGGCAGGAGAGTCCTCCGAGACGATACAGGCAACCCTTATCCCCGGGGGCTCCGGCTCCCACAATCTGGGGACGATAGGGCATCTCAAGCACATCGGGCATATGACAGGTTGCAGAAGTGTCCAGGATGGCAACCGGCATGCCGTTGTACATAACGTCGGCTATCGAACATACCAGCACCCCTGCTTGTAGCGCCACGGCCTCGCCGGGTTCTAGATAGACAGCAACGCTGTACTTCTCCCTGATGTGGCGGATCAGGGATACCAGGGCATCGATATCGTAATCACTCCGGGTGATATGATGCCCGCCGCCTAGGTTAATCCACTGCATACCGTGAAGCCAGGAACCGAAGTCCCGCTCCACCTTTTCCCAGGTGCGGACAAGGGCATCTGCATTCTGCTCACAGAGGTTATGGATATGGAATCCCTCAAGCCCCTCCAATCCATCCCCGTCAAACTGTGATATGGGAGTTCCGAGCCGTGAGAAGGGTGCCGATGGATCGTATAGAGAGACTTCCGCTTCCGGCTGCTCGGGATTGATGCGCAATCCTGCGCTGATGGTATTGCCACTTCGCGCTATCCGCTCTTTGAAGCGGGACCACTGCTGCTGGGAATTGAAGATAAGATGGTCGCTGTACCGCAGGAATTCATCCATCAGGGCATCGGTATAGGCCGGAGAGTAGCCGTGCACCTCCCCGCCGAGCTCCTCCCGTCCAAGTCTCGCCTCATCGGGTGAGGATGCACAGACACCGGCAAGATATTTGCCCACCAGGGAGAATGTGGAGAACATACTGAAGGCCTTGAGAGCCAGCAGGATCACTGCACCGCTGCGCTTCCCAACCTCAGTAAGTATCCGGAGATTGTTTTCCAGAGCTGCCAGATCCACGACATAGGAGGGCGAAGGTACCGCCTCGGGATCGAACTGGGTGTAATGGAAACCGGTATCCATTATTCTTCAGGCCCCTCACTGTCCCAGGAAACTGTATCGACTACCTTCCAGGGCAATCCGTACACTGCCAGATTCTCCAGAAAGGGATCCGGATCGAACTGCTCCATATTGAATACCCCGGCGCCCTGCCAGACTCCCTCCATCAGCATCTTTGCGCCTACCATGGCCGGCACACCGGTCGTGTAGCTGATTGCCTGGGAACCTACCTCTCGATAAGCCTCTTCGTGATCACAGTTATTATAGATATACTTAGTCTTCCGTTGACCCGCATCTGTGCCGGTCACGATGCAGCCGATACAGGTTCTCCCCTTTGTTGCCTCACCGAGGGATGAGGGTTCGGGCAGGACAGCCTTGAGAAACTGCAGGGGGATGATCTCCTGTCCCTGGTAGAGAACCGGCTCAATCCCCGTCATCCCCACATTCTGCAGTACCTGCAGATGGTTGAGATAGTTCTCGGAGAAACTCATCCAGAACCTGGCCCGCTGAAGGGATGGGAAATGACGAACCAGAGATTCAAGCTCCTCATGATACATTCGATATACCCTGTAGGTGCCAACGCCTTCTGGGCAGGTAAATTCCCGGGAGACAGAGAGAGCCCCGCTCTCAACGAAGCTGTTTCCATCCCAGTGCCTGCAGGGAGCAGTCACCTCTCTGATGTTGATTTCGGGGTTGAAGTTGGTGGCAAACGGAAGACCATGGTCACCGCCGTTGACATCAATGATATCAAGGTACTCAATGTCATCAAAGAAGTGCCTGGCAAGGTAGGCCGTAAACACATTGGTGACCCCGGGATCGAAGCCGCTGCCGAGCAGGGCAGTCAACCCGGCTTTACGGAACCGGTCATGGTACTCCCACTGCCATGAATACTCAAACCGGGCAGTGTCGCGGGGCTCGTAGTTGGCCGTATCCAGGTAATGGACTCCGGTTCGCAGACAGGCCTCCATAATCGAGAGGTCCTGGTACGGAAGGGCAACGTTTATTATGAGGTCCGGTTTGAAGCTCTCCATCAGTCGGGAGAGCTCATCAACATTGTCTGCATCAACCTTTGCCGTGCTGATCGGTCGCTGCAGTCCTGCCGCTATGGAATCGCATTTTTCCCTGGTCCGGCTGGCCAGCATGATCTCCCCGAACACTTCAGGCACCTGGGCACACTTATGGGCAACCACCTGTCCCACACCGCCGGCACCGATAATCATCACTCTGTTCATCACTCTCTCCTTCAATCACCATCACTCAACGTTCATAGTAGGTGTAGCCCCGCAGTCCCGTCTCAAAGCGGTTCACAATCTCCTTTCTCTCCCGGGGGGTCAGAGCTCCCTCCCGAACGGCCTGTTCTGCTTTCTGCCGGAACTTTTCCGATACCGACTTGACATCATACTCTACATACTCAAGAACACTGGCAATCGTATCACCTTCAATTTCCCGGATAAAATCAAACGTCCCGTCATCGTTGATCCTGATGCTGACAACATTGGTATCTCCGAAGAGGTTGTGCAGATCTCCGAGGGTCTCCTGGTAGGCTCCTACCAGAAAACAGCCGATGTAGTACTCTGAATGCTCGCTTAGAGGATGCAGCGGTACAGTCCTTTCAAGATCGTGCTCACCGATGAACTGATCGATCCTTCCGTCACTGTCGCAGGTGATGTCCGCCAGGACTGCCCGTCGGGTCGGCTTCTCACTGAGCCGGTGTATGGGCATGATAGGAAACACCTGATCTATGGCCCAGGCATCAGGCAACGACTGAAATACGCTGAGGTTGGCATAGTAGATATCGGCAAGCGCCTGCTCCAGATGTTCGAGTCCCGGAGGAACCCGCTTGAGGTTGCGGACCTCATCAACCAGCTTGAGCATGACCAGCTGAAACAGATTCTCTGCAAAGGCCCGCTGCCTGAGAGATACCTGCTCAACCTTGAACTGCTGCCGAATTTCATCCCGGTAGTAGACAGCATCATTGAGGCACTCCTGTACATTCTTCCTGTTGATGCTTTTATAAACCTCATAGAGGTTAGTTACCATTTCCGGGGCATCTGTCAAATCTTTTTCATCCAGCGGTTTGGGAGCAAATTGCGCAGCATCCAGGATATTAATCAACAGTATCGAATAGTAGGCTACCGTGGCACGCCCTGATTCGCTGATGATAACGGGATGCGGTATCCCCCTGCTGTCAAGGGCGCTCATCACGCCCTCGACAATATCGGTTGTATACTCATCAAGGGTATAGTTCTTACTGTAGGCATAATTTGTCTGGGACCCGTCGTAATCAATGGCAAGTCCGCCCCCGATATCGAAATACCCCATGGCAGCCCCCTCTCCGACGAGGTCGGCATAGAAGCGGCCCGCTTCCAGAACAGCCTGCCTGATATCACGTATGTTCGGTATCTGTGATCCGAGATGGAAATGGAGCAGTTTGAAGCAGTGCAGCATCCCCTTCTCTCGCAATGTATCAACTGCATCAATCAGATCGGTAGGGGAGAGACCGAAGAGACTGCGGTCCCCGCCCGATTCGCTCCAGTTGCCGCCTGCACGGGTGGATAGCTTGAGTCTTGCCCCGATATTCGGTTCGATACCCAGTGCTTCGGACCGTTCAAGCAGGAGCTGGAGCTCTCCGGGCATCTCGATGACAAAAAAACAGTTATACCCCATCTTGATGGCATCCAGACCCAGATCGACAAACTCCTCATCCTTGTACCCATTGCAGATCAGGCAGGCCTCCTTGTCTTCCAGCAGCGCCAGGGCAGCAATCAGTTCAGCCTTGCTTCCGGCTTCCAGTCCGTGATGGTACCGTGAACCGAAATGGGTAATTTCCTCAAGAACCTGCTGCTGCTGATTCACTTTAATGGGATATACTCCCCGGAACGTCCCGGTATAGCCGCATTTTCGCATCGCATCGAGAAAGCTGGTATTGAGTCGCGTAATCTGAGCATCAAGCAGATTCTCTATGCGCAGCAGCACCGGCATTGAGAGCCCGCGTTCGGTGATTCCCGATATTATATCGTGGATCTTAACTCCGCCGACCGATCTCCTGCCGGAGAAACCGGGAGTGATCGTCACACAGCCATCTTCTGAAACATCGAAATACCCGGATCCCCATTGACCTATTCTGTAGAGCTCCTTGGATTTGGCAACGGTCCAGCGATCAAGAATATCCTGGTTCTTCATGTTCCCCCTCTTCTCTCAAGATACCGAAAATAAAACCGCAGAATAGTCCGCGGTTTTCATTTTTTTAAATCCATAGCTGCAGAAAACGTATCAGAGGATACCCTCTTCAATAGCCAGCTCATATTCATCAGGATAATCTTCAAGATCATCCACAGCTATATCATAAATTTCGTAATCGTCGAAATCATCCTCTTCACTGAACTGATCCATGTAATCCACTGCTTCAGCCTTTGATTCGAAACATGCCAATGCCGCCTCGGCGTTGGCAACAAACCATATCCTTACTCTCATACATCTCTCCAGATACCGGGGATCAGATACTATCGGCTGCAAGAAAGAGTGTGGAATCTCTAACGAAAATCCCCGATGCACTTATACCTTCCAGCGCTCAACCTTGAACAACTCCCAGTAAGATATAAGCAGACATCGTTAGCGTGAAGGGTCCGTTTGTCTGCCATAATCGGAATCAACGATTCCAATCAATTCAAATATACTTTCAAATCATATGCAACAGACTGCCTGAAACATGCAGCAGGTGATTTCAATATACTTCATTTCACCATCTTGTCAAGATTGCATTGGTGACCTATTGCAATAAGTTTATGCAACCCACAGCAGAAGGGCTCTGAACTCTTCAGGAAACAGTGTTCCTGAGGGCGTTGTTCATGGTACAATTACAGGACATGCGACATTACAGTTATGGAGAAGAGCTTCATGAAACAGACTGAACGAAAATTTGCCCTCTTTGCCTTCAACGGGGAACCGATGTGCTTTGCACATGTGCTTCTCAATGCCCTTGATCTTGATGCCAAGGGATATCAGGTGAAGCTAATCATAGAGGGATCGTCAACCGCCCTGGTAACTGGTTTTGAATCCGGTGAGGCGCCCTTCTCACCGAAATACCGGGAGTGTATCGAAAAGGGGCTGATTGCCGGCATCTGCAAGGCCTGCGCCAGCAAGATGGGCAGCCTGGAATCAGCACAGCGACAGCAGCTTGTTCTGCTTGATGACATGCTGGGCCATCCGAGTATCGAGCGATACATCAGGGAAGGATACGAGGTGATCTCCTTCTAAAGCTGGAGAATGTGACTGCGCAATTCGCTCTTTTCCCCTTTTTCCCGATTCTGTAACAGATGTTACGGCTTCTCTGTGCAGGAATATGTAGAGTGGCAGTATCAGGGCGGCAAAGTCCGCTGTGACACACTACCATATCGGAGGGAAACCATGTTTTGTTATCAATGTCAGGAAGCAGCCGGAGGAACCGGATGTGCAGCCAAGCAGGGAGTCTGCGGAAAGAGTGATGAAACCTCACGCTATCAGGACTTGCTGCTGCATATCCTGAAGGGCATAGCCTGGCTGCACCAGCTCACAAGCACCGTTGTTGCGGTACCGGGGCTGGACAGATTCATGATAGAGGGGCTATTTGCCACAATTACCAACGCCAATTTTGACACAGCTGTCTTTGAGACACGCATCTCTGAAGCGCTGGAGCTGCGTGAGGCGGTACGCAGGGAAATTACTACCTCGGGTGCAGTTATCCCCGAAACAGTTCCCGATGCAGTATCCTGGAACCCATCCTCAAAGGCCGAATATGACCTGAAGTCCAATTTTGTGGGCGTTCTTGCCACTGAGAGTGAGGATATCCGCAGCCTTAGGGAACTGCTGCTTTACGGCATCAAGGGAATGGCCGCGTATGCCGAGCATGCTGACAATCTCGGGTACGGCAGTGAAGGGGTCAACGGATTCATCTACCGGGGGCTTGCTGCCCAGCTGGATGACACTCTCACGGCAGAAGAGCTCGTCGGGCTGGTTATGGAGTGCGGGAAATACGGTGTGGATGTCATGGCCCTGCTTGATCAGGCCAATACTGCCACCTACGGAAACCCCGAGATAACCGAAGTTGCCCTCGGCGTGGATGGCAATCCCGGCATCCTTATCTCAGGACACGACCTGAAGGACCTCGAAGAGCTGCTGGAACAGAGTGCCGGAACCGGGGTCGATATCTACACCCACGGGGAGATGCTTCCCGCCCAGTACTACCCGGCTTTCAAGAAGCACCCTCACCTCAAGGGTAACTACGGCAATGCCTGGTGGAATCAGAAACCGGAATTCGAGGCATTCAACGGACCGATCCTCTTTACCACGAACTGCATTGTTCCCCCCAGGGATTCTTACAGGGACCGGGTGTATACCACCGGTTCATCGGGTTATCCCGGCTGCACCCACATAGCCGACCGTGCACCGGGCAAGCAGAAGGATTTCTCGACGATTATTGCGCATGCACAAAGATGTGCTGCACCGACGGCTCTGGAAGAGGGAACGATTGTCGGCGGGTTCGCCCACAGTCAGGTACTGGCATTGGCCGACAAGGTTGTGGATGCGGTAAAGAGCGGAGCAGTCAGGCGTTTTTTCGTCATGGCAGGTTGTGACGGACGGATGAAGGGCCGTGACTACTACACCCGCTTTGCCGCTGAGCTCCCCGATGATACCATAATCCTCACAGCAGGATGTGCAAAATACCGCTATAACAAACTGCCGCTCGGTGATATCGGCGGAATACCCCGTGTCCTTGATGCCGGGCAGTGCAACGACTCCTACTCACTGGCAGTTATTGCCCTGAAACTGAAAGAGGTCTTTGCCCTCGAGGACATCAATGAACTCCCGATATCCTACAACATTGCATGGTATGAGCAGAAGGCTGTGATCGTCCTGCTTGCCCTCCTATATCTCGGGGTAAAGGATATCCACCTTGGTCCGACGTTGCCGGCATTTCTCTCACCGAACGTTGCCAAAATACTCGTTGAAACCTTCGGCATAGCCGGGATCGGTGAGGTCGAAGATGATATTGCTCTATTCATGGGAGCATGATTACATGCTGCGCGGACAGGGGGTCTCCGACCTCCCGTCCGCCTTGCTCAGCAATATGATCGAATCTTCATGGAGCGCAGAAAGAGAAACAGCACTGCTGCAGTCGATACCATTAGCAGCATCAGCAGCATGGTGGCATTGGGGGAAAAACGGGTAAAAAGCTGCCCACTGAGAAAGGGAAATACCATTCCCCCGATTGATGTCCCGGCAAAGATCGTTCCAGCAATCCGGCCGCTCAAACCCACCGCATTCTCACCGAATGCCATGAGCAGGGGAAAGATCGCCCCCATCGAGTACCCGGTGATAATTGTTCCGATCCATACAGCAGCGAGGGAGCCTGAACCGGCAATGATGATTCCAAGGCCACTAATGACACCGATAAAGTTTATTGGCAGCATGCGACGGGGCAGAATTCTCGCTGCAAGCACCATTGCTGTCAATCTTCCAAGTGTGATACACCCCCAGAAGGCAGAGGTCACCAGTCCAGCCCGGCCGCCTATACGGGGGAAGGAGGCCAGGATATAGGAGAAAATCCAGCCGTTGAAGCTGATTTCCGTGCCCACATAGATGAGGATTGTCAATACCAGCAGGACCAGCATCAGCAGCGGAACAGCTCTTTCACCGTTGCCGGGCTCACGCGCAGAAGCCTTCCGCTCTGTACCCTGCTTCTCCGGAGTCGGCGTAATGACGGAAAAGAGCGCCGCTCCCAGAAAGATTATGCAGTAGAGCCGGTATCCCAGAAGAACATCCCCGGTAGCGGTTATAATCCAGGTGAAAACCAACGGGGTTATGAAGGCACCGATACCGCTGACCATATGCATACCGCTAAGCAGCCCGCCGGTATGTTCCCTGTTGACCCGCGTTATCATGGTGTTGCAGCCGACGACTATGGTGCTGTTGGCAAACCCGAAAACAAAAATAGTGCCGCAGAGCAGCGGGAAAAAGGTGATAGCCGGGATCCAGAAAGCTGCTGCGGCAGACAGGCACCAGCCTGCACCCAGCAGGATATTTCCCGGATAGCGGTCATACAACCGCCCGGCAGTCAGGGAGCCAAACATGAATCCGATACTGCTGATGGTAAAGATCAGGCTTACCTCTGCCAGGGTAACCGATGTATGTTCCGCCAGAAAGGGCAAGGCCAGGCCGATGATCGACAGGATCAGCCCGAAGCAGAAAAACGAGAAAAAATAGACCGCTGCCTGACGCTTTTCCATAGTGGTCATGATGCCTCCGGATCTCCCTGTTGCTGCCGGTATTATACCCGCCAACCTGTTTGTTGACCGGGAAACCGCACAAGCAGGTTTCCATTTCCCTGCCTGCTGTAGTATATTACATAGGAGAGTACCTGTAGAAGGGAGAAAAGAGAGATACGTATGAATAGTTCCGATGCATTATGCCTTTTCCGGGGATTCAGCGAGCAGCAGATCACTGCAGCTATTGCAGCTGCCTATGAATTTGTCACGGCAGCCGGTTTCAGCGAAACCGCAATATATTCCGATACCATACCCGACAGCTTGCTCGACACAAACGTCGGCGAGCATATCGAAACACTGATCCGCAACGGAATTCCCCGATCCCGCAGCAATTCGGATGACAGTTCCTCTGCACGGGCAGTGCTGATTCTCACCAATAACAAACAGCGACTTTTCAAGATCATGCGTGGCTTGAAGAGTGTTTCCGAAGAGCCGAATGATATCATCTTTGCATCGATAACGGAGACAGCCCTGACCTGGACGTTCAGGAGCTACTTCTCACACCTCTCCGCAGAACATGAGTACATGAAGACTCATTCACCTGAAGGGGATCCCGATATGAAGGCAGAGGTTGAGCAGGACTAGGTGCCCGCTGTGAAAAATTTCCTCAATGCGCACTCATAAACCGCATAGACAGTCTCAATCGTATCGATACGGATCCGTTCATCGACTGCGTGGAAGTTCTCGCACAGTACCCCGAAACCGCAGGTAGCCGGGATTCCGTATGATGCAAGCAGATTCCCGATGTTCGAAGGCCCGCAGTAGATCTTCGGCAGCTCCCTGCCGACGACTTCCGCTATAGCCCAACTCAAACCGGTAACCAGAGGGTGCTTTCCTGCGAGGGTGTAGGCCGGCCAGCTCTCTATCTCTTCTATCTCAACCTCCCCATACCCTGCAATGGCTTCGGCGAGGAACCTGCGTGCCGTTTCGGCATCACACCGGTGCGTAAGGCGTATATCAACCTTCAGCTCGCAGCGGTCGGGTACCACGGAGAAAGCGCTTCCCCCGTGGATCTCTGTCAGCGTGAAGCCGGGTCCGAAGGGAAAGTCGCTGTCGTCAGGCAACTCTGAGGTAAAGGCATTCCATCTGTTATAGAGCTCGACAGCCAGTTCTGCCCCCCTGCGTGCAGCGTTGTCAGGACGGTACCCCGCCCATACCGGCATGCCGGTATGGGCTGCAGTACCGGGTACCACTATCGCTGCCCGGTAGAATCCCCGGGCGCCGATGACCACCTCATCCATGCCCGGATACCCGATGCAGACACCCTCCACGGCCCTTTCCCCGGCAAGCAGCCGCTTTATTCCCCCGAACATACCGGTATGCTCGTCGGCATCGAAGAGGACGCCCATACGCCCTTTCAAAGCTGATCCTGAATCCGCCTTCCGCACAAAGGTGCTGAACAGGTGCGAAAAGATACTTACTCCCATCTTTGAGTCGCCGGAACCACGCCCGTACAGCCATCCGTCCCTGATAACGCCGGAGAAGGGATCATCACTCCAGCCCGCTCCCTCACCGGTGTCGGCAGTATCGATACAGGCATCCAGGATATAGAGGGGAGCATCCGGGGCGCCGTACTCGGCATAGAATGCACACGCCTTGCCGGCTGCGTCCGTCAGTATCGAGCCTGGGAGGCTGCGGTTCTTGAACCACTCCGCAAGTACGCCCAGGACGGCAGCGGGATCATCCCGCCCGGCCCTGCTCGGAGTGCGGATCAGGGCGACTGCCAGCTGCAGGATCGAATCAGTCAGTTTCACAGACATCCTACTGCTGAATGATAACCGCTAATGCGAGTTCCATCATGCTCCTGAAGCTCGTCTGCCGCTCCTCGGCACTGCAGCCCTCCCCGGTAATGACTGAGTCGCTGACGGTGAGCATGGAGAGAGCCTGCACACGATACTTTGCTGCCAGGGTATAGAGCGCAGCAGTCTCCATCTCGGCGCAGAGAATGCCGAAGTCAGCCCACAGTTTCCAGGAATCTGGATCATCGGCATAGAAGGTATCTGAAGTGAGGATATTCCCGGCCTTCACCGGAAGTCCCAGCCGCTTTGCCGTCTCCCAGGCTGCAAAGAGCAGTTCCGGTGATGCCGTGGGAGCGAAGTCCATGCCGCTGAAGCGGATCTTGTTGATTGACGAGTCGGTGCTTGCCGCCATGGCAATGACGAGGTCCCGCAACTTCACATCCTGCTGCATTGCACCGCAGGTGCCGATTCGGATCAGTCGCTTCACCCCGTACTGATTGATCAGCTCATCGACATATATCGAGATGGAAGGGATGCCCATACCCGTTCCCTGCACGGATACCGGTACACCGTTGTACGTGCCGGTAAATCCGAGCATCCCCCTGACTTCGTTATAGCAGACAGCCTCTTCCAGAAAATTCTCGGCAATGAATTTCGCCCTGAGGGGATCCCCCGGCAGCAGAATCCTGTCGGCGACAGCCCCTTTATCGGCTCCAATATGCGGTGTACCCATAGTTTCCTCTCCTATCTGAACCTCAGTTCAGCGATAATCAGATCTCATTCACTCAGAATACCAGCTTCGTATCTCCCCTACCCCGGTTCAGCAGCGCCGCAGCCCGCTCACGGACCTCCTCCAGGATTGCGTCTGTATCCATCAGGACCCGGTACTCCCACTTAACCGGGACTCCGCGCACCCAGACCGACCGGATCAGGGAAGGCGTGGAGCTATAGAGCAGGGCTGCAAGCGGGTCGTACAGCGGGGCACAGCTGATATCATCCAGGTTCCATAATACATATCGGCATCCATGCCGACGGCGATATCGCCCGTATTGAACGGCAGGGCGTCATGGCCCCGCATCAGCATGGACCAAAGCTCTTCGACTCTCCACGCCCCGCCATCACCGGCATGGTCCTTTCCCAGCAGAGCCAGGATGCGGGCCTGCTCGAGCGGATTGAGCGTGTTTGAGCTGGCCGCCCCGTCGGTACCTATGACAAGCGGTAGTTCCTCTGGCCTATCGAGTATGTTTCCAACCCCCATGCCAAGTTTGAGATAGGTCTTGGGACTGACGGCCAGGCTGATATCCTTGCCAGCCAGCAGGGAACGCTCGCTGTCGGTGATATAGATTCCATGCCCGACGATCAGCGGGAACTGCAGCAGACCGACAGCCTGCAGCAAAGAAAAGGGTGTTTTCCCGTAGGCCTCGATACACCGGGCAACCTGTTCCGCCGTCTCGCTGACATGGATATGGATGCCTGCCTCCAGCTTGCCGGCCACCTCAGAAACCATTTCCAGCTCTTTATCGGAACAGGTATACGGGGAGTGAGGTCCCAGGCGGACAGCTATGCGTCCGTCTCTGCCATGCCAGTCAGCATGCAGCATCTCAGTCTCTGCAAGTTGCCTGCGGAAACCACCCGCCATCCCGAAGAGCGTGGGAGCAATATCGAGCCGCAATCCAGCTTCCAGGGCTGTTTCACAGATGATTCCGGCCGAGAAATAGTGATCGGCGACTGACGTCACCCCGTTTGCCAGCATCTCAGCAGCCGCCAGCCGGGTACCGGCCCGGATGTCATCTGCCTCCATGACACTCTCATAAGGCCAGATATCACGGTTGAACCAGGTGTCGGCATCAACATCCTCGGCGATACCGCGGAATATGTTCATCGGTGAATGGGTGTGCATGTTCACCAGCCCCGGCGTGACATACCCGCCGTTGCCGGCAACAGTCACAAGGGGACGTTCCCCTGCAGGAACCCTCTCTTCCCCCGCCTTCCCGATACGGGTTATAACACCCTCTTCAACCAGCAGGTTGCAGTTGCGCCTGACAGTTCCATCTTTGCCTATACAGTTGACATCGGTTAGCAGAAAACGTTGCTCATTATTCATATCTGACTGCCGATTCTCCCCCCATCCTGATAACACCATAGGAAATGCAGTAACTACCTGTATGACTCGATAGTGCTGATGAACATATCGAGGAATCGGTCACAATCCAGATCCAGGGCAACGGCTATATTCGGCGGCATGCCGGTAACCCGCAGTTCATCAACGACTGTCTTGCCGGCGGACAGCGTACTTCTTGTCTCGACATCAACATGAAGCTGTTGGGTAACCAGCAGAGCAGGATCAACAGCCGCGGCTACGGTAAGCGGGTCGTGAAGCGCCACTCCCGGGATAGCTGCTCCGTCGTAGAAATGACGGTAGGAGTAGAGCATCTCACCGGCAGCCTTCAGCACCGGTGAGCGCTCCTGCCGCCACCGTTCAACGATATCATGGGAAAGAAGGGCCCGCATGGTGACATCAAGGCCTACCATGGTGAAGGGCATCCCAGCCTTGAAGACTATCCTGGCCGCCTCCGGATCGGCATAGATGTTGAACTCTGCAACTGCCGTGATATTCCCACCCCGCACGGCTACGCCCCTGCGACCTCCGACATTTACCCGCTTCCCCTACACGTCGCCCTTCCGATCCCGTGCCGGACGCCGCCGTCAACCTGCCTCACATCGCCATCAACGTGGCCGCCATCGCGCTGAACACGACCCACCGCACCAGCGACGGGTCGGACCACACGTTCATCGACCAGGACGTGACGTCGGGCAGCACGCCCACGTTCGGCACGGTGACCTTCGGCACGACCAGCCAGTTCCGCGCTGAGTCCGCCGGCGTGGCTGGCGCGGTGGTGCTGGCCGAGGACACCGCCAACGGCGTCAACACGGTCACCATGGCGGCCCCCGCGGCCCTCGCCGCGGACCGCACCATCACCGTGCCGGACGC
>CAZSBC010000008.1:0-46556 GCA_964605195.1 uncultured Spirochaetales bacterium
GGTTATCTCCAGCAGGGTTTATACCATCAGTATACTCACATATGCATTCATAGACCAGCAGGGAGTGACTGGACCGCATCGGTAATGTGTAATGCGGGAGAGAATTATAATAATACGTTGCAGTCTGTTGCCTTCGGAGGTATACTTTTTCTTACGGGGGTATCAATGATTACTTTGAAGAAACTTACACCTGCAGAACGAATAGAGCTGGTAGATGCAGCTGCCGGACGGGCTCCGGTCGACCTGTTGATGAGCAATCTCAGCATAGTGAATGTGCTCAGCGGGGAGATATATGCCGGCAGGATCGGAATAAAACATGGCTATATCGCCTATGCGCTTTCTGAAGATGAGCCCCTGCTGCTGGAAGATGCGGCAGCTGAGCACTTTGATGCCGGGGGCGCATATGCAGTTCCCGGATTGATAGATGCTCATGTGCACATAGAGAGCAGCATGCTAACTCCTCCCTTCTTTGCCAGAATTGTCATTCCCAAGGGAACTACAACGGTTGTGACCGATCCGCATGAGATCGGCAACGTGCTGGGCATTGCCGGTGTCGAATACATGGTGGAGGCCGGGAGGAATGTGCCGATGTACCAGCTGGCTCTAGCACCCTCCTGTGTTCCGGCAGTCCCCGGTCTGGAAGAGGCAGGTGCAGTCTTCGGTGCTGAGGAGATTGCTTCCCTGCTTGAGCATGAACGAGTCATCGGGATAGCCGAAGTCATGGACTATGTTGGTGCTTGCAATAACGATCGACGCATGCGTGAGATTCTCGATCTCGGACTTGAAAAGGGGTGCTTCATACAGGGGCACTACTTCGGGAACTCCGGTCACGAATTGGCGGCCTATCTCTGTTCCGGGGCAACTTCCAATCATGAGATATTCTCTCCCGAAGCAGCCCTGGCAGCTCTCCGTAACGGTATGATCATCGATGCCCGTGACAGTTCATTCTCCCGGAATATCGCTGCCATAACTTCAGCGGTAGCGCACCTCGGCAGGGTTCCGAACTTTACCCTATGTACTGATGACCGGGAATCGGAAGAGATTGTTTCCAACGGACATGTGAACGACTGTGTGCGGAGTGCCATTGCCTCCGGTCTCGAACCGATACAGGCACTGCGGGCAGCCACCTGCAATCCGGCAGCACTCTATGGACTGGAGAGGCTGGGAGCAATAGCTCCCGGTTATATTGCAAATATTGCCATTATCGACTCTATCGCCTCCATGCAGGTACAAGATGTCTTCTTCGAAGGTCGCCATGTGGCGGCGGACGGAGAGATGCTCGTAGCCATGGAACCGGAAACCCATCCGGTAACCGCATTGAACTCCGTCCATATCGATACCCTGGATAGCGGAACGTTCCGTCTGAAGGCCCCTGTCATCAGCGGTGATGTCGCTGTACGGGTCATTGCGTATGAGGATATGGAATCCACAATCACCAATGATCTGATAATGCGGCTGCCGGTGCAGGACGGATACGTCTCACTTGAGGGAAGTGACAATCTTGCCTTCATAACTGTCATAAATCGTCATGCCGGAAAAACGGGACATACCACAGCCGTGGTGAAGAACTTTCACCTGACCGCGGGGGCCCTTGCCGGAACGGTAAGCCATGACTGCCATAATCTCACCGTAGTCTACCAGGATCCCGAGGAAGCCCTCAGGGCTGCCGAAAAAGTTGCGAAGGCCGGTGGTGGCGTTCTGTATATAGAGGAGGAACGTGAGCTGCTGCTGGAATTGCCGGTTGCAGGACTTATGAACAACATTCCCGCAGAAGCGCTGATTGCCAGGATAACTGCCCTGAATGAAATGCTCCGGAAACGGGGTATCGGTTCAAGAAATCCGGTGATGCGCCTGGCTACGGCTGCCCTCCCGGTGATTCCCCATATCAGGATTACCGACAAGGGCATCGTGGATGTGAATGCTGCCGATTTTCTTCCCCTCTTTCCGGAACATGCAGGGTAGCTAACACTGAATTTATGCGCTATTGCCGGTCCATGATATTTTTACCATATTTGTATTGCCGACTTCCGGTGCAGCTGCATCGGAACACATCATCCTTAGGGGGATTGCCATGAGCGAATATTACAAAGATCCTGATCCTGCAGAGACCAGTGACTGGCTGGATTCACTGGAGGGAGTGGTAAGGGAAGAGGGTCCTGACAAGGCAGACTATCTGCTGCGTGCACTGACTGACCGTGCTCGGCTGCAGGGCGTCGATACCTCCCCGGGGGTGCTTTCACCATACACCAATACCCTGCAGCAGGAGTCGGAAGAGAAGATTCCTCAGGACGACTCCCTTACTGCCCGCAACGTGGCTGCCTATGTGCGCTGGAATGCCATGGCCATGGTTGTCCGTGCAAATCTCGACAGCAATCTCGGCGGACACATCGCCAGCTTCGCCTCTTCAGCCGTACTGTATGAAGTGGGGTTCAACTGGTTCTTCCGCGGACCCGAGGCTCCCGGCGGAGCCGATATGATCTTTTTCCAGGGCCATTCGGCTCCCGGGGTATATGCCCGCGCGTTTGTGGAGGGCCGACTGGATGAAGAGCAGCTGAAGCACTTCAGGCAGGAGACAGAGGGCAAGGGGCTTCCTTCGTATCCCCATCCCTGGCTTATGCCCGATTTCTGGCAGTTTCCGACCGTCTCCATGGGACTCGGCCCCCTCATGGCTGTCTATCAGGCCCGGTTCATGAAGTACATGCAGTCGCGCGAACTCACCGATAGCAGTGACCGGAAAGTGTGGGTGTTCATGGGGGATGGTGAGTCTGACGAACCAGAATCTCTCGGGGCCCTTGCCCTTGCTGCCCGTGAAGGCCTGGACAACCTTATCTATGTGGTCAACTGCAACCTGCAGCGCCTTGACGGGCCGGTGCGCGGGAACGGGAAGATCATCCAGGAGCTTGAGGGTAATTTCCGGGGAGCCGGCTGGAATGTCATCAAGGTAATCTGGGGAACTGAGTGGGATGAGATTATGGCCCGTGACACTGAGGGGTTGCTGCTGCGGAAACTCACCTCCATGGTCGACGGGGAGTTCCAGACGATCCGGTCCAGGGGGCCGGCATACCTGCGGGAGACAATCTTCGGAGAAGATGAGAGACTGAAGCAGATGGTGGCGGACAAAAGTGATAAGGAGCTCTGGCAGATGTCCCGGGGCGGTCATGACCCGCGGAAGGTTTACGCTGCCTTTGCCGCGGCAAGAAAGCATACCGGTACACCCACGGTAATTCTGGTCAAGACAGTCAAGGGTTTCGGTATGGGCACGGGGGAAGCCTCCATGGGGGCTCACAACCAGAAAAAGATGGATATTGAGGGATTGAAGGAGTTCCGTGACCGGTTTCATGTGCCGTTGAAGGATGAAGAGCTTGCTGAACTGCCCTTTATCAGACCAGATGAAGGGAGTGAGGAGGCAGAGTTTGTCAGGCGCCAGCGCAAACGGCTCGGAGGACCGGTACCTTTCCGTAACGGAACCGGCGAAACCCTGGAAATCCCAGCTCTGGAAACGTTCAAGGCGCTGCTTACCTCCACCGGCGAGCGGGAAATGTCCACTACCATGGCATTTGTTCGTATGCTCGGTACCCTGGCCAAGGATAAGAGAATCGGGAAGCGAATAGTTCCGATAGTTCCCGATGAAGCCAGGACCTTTGGCATGGAGGGCCTCTTCCGGCAGCTGGGAATTTATGCACCTACCGGACAGCTCTACGAACCGCAGGATGCCGACTCGCTGATGTGGTACCGTGAGGATGCGAAGGGCCAGATACTGGAAGAGGGTATTACCGAAGCAGGGGCTTTCTCTTCATGGATTGCCGCCGGAACTGCCTATGCCAATTACGGCATCCCAATGATCCCGTTCTATACGTACTACTCAATGTTCGGTTTCCAACGTATCGGGGACCTTGCCTGGGCTGCCGGGGACAGTCGGGTGCGCGGCTTCCTGATGGGAGCCACCGCAGGACGTACAACGCTTAACGGTGAGGGTCTGCAGCATCAGGACGGCCACGGTCTGCTGCTTGCCGCTACCCTGCCGACCTGCAGGGCATACGATCCCACCTTTGCCTACGAAGTAGCTGTGATAATCCAGCACGGGCTCCGGCAGATGTATGGGGAGGGGGAGGATGTCTTCTACTACATCACGCTGATGAATGAGAATTACCAGCATCCGGCAATGCCAGAAGGGGAGAGGGTTGCCGAAGGGATCGTGAAGGGCCTTTACCGCTTCCGGCAGGGAGCTGCCTCGGAAAAACGGGTTCAGCTGCTGGGCAGCGGATCAATCCTGCGGGAATCCATTGCTGCAGCTGAGATCCTCAGCGGGCAGTTCGCCGTGGAAGCCGATATCTGGAGCGTTCCGGGAATCAATCAGCTGGCACGGGAGGGGAATGAGGTCGAACGCTGGAACATGCTGCACCCAGGTGAAACCCCTCGCAAAGCATACATTGAAGAGGTTCTGCAGGATATTTCCGGACCTTGCATCATCAGCACCGACTACCAGCGGGCCTACCCCGAACAGCTGCGTCGATTCCTGCCGGGGAACGTGACGATCCTCGGTACCGACGGATATGGCAGAAGCGACACCCGAGAGCAGCTGAGAAGATTCTTTGAAGTCGACAGGAACTATATCGTGCTGGCGGCTCTGCAGGCCCTTGAGCGGGAGGGAACCGTCAAGGCCGGTACAACGGCGAAAGCAATCGAAACCCTGCAGATTGCAGTTTCGAAACCGTCACCCTGGACAGTCTGAAGGAGCGAAAGATGGCAGTGAAAGAGTTGAAAGTACCTGATATCGGGGGCTATACGGACGTTGCAATCGTAGAGGTCTTTGTATCCCCCGGGGATGAGATAGCCGAAGGTGACTCCCTCATATCCCTGGAGAGTGATAAAGCCGTTATGGATATCCCGGCAGAGTTCGGCGGTACTGTCGAGAAGGTGCTCGTGGCTGTTGACGGGACGGTATCGGAAGGTGACGTAATAGCCACAGTTGCCGCTGCCGATGCAGATGAAACACCCCCAGCGGTAGTGGAGAAGGTATCAAAGACCGTTGAGAAAGAGAAGCCCGAACCTGACGCTGTAACAGCAGAACCGCCTGTTCCTGCCGGACCTCAACCCCAGCCGGTTACAGAACCCGCTATGCACGGTAAAGCTTCGCATGCCACCCCCTCGGTACGACAGTATGCCAGGGAACTAGGGATCTCCCTGTCTGCCGTTACCGGTACCGGTCCGAAACACCGGATAACCCGGGAGGATGTGCAGGCCTTTGTCAAGCACCTGGTGCAAGGCAGCAGGACCCAGGGTGGAGCCGTAAGCGGAATTCCCGATATTCCGCTGGAGGATTTCTCGAAGTACGGTGAAGTTGAGCGGGTTACGCTCAGCCGTATCAAGCGCATTTCCGGCCCGCATCTCCAGGCTTCCTGGCTTAATGCCCCGCATGTCACCCACTTTGAAGAAGCCGATATCAGTGAGCTTGAAGCCTTCAGGAAACGGTACAACAGCCGCTATCAGCAGAAGGAGGAGCGCTTCTCGCTGCTGCCCTATATTGTCAAGGCTGCCGTGGCAGTACTGCAGCAGTTCCCTGACGTGAACGCCTCCCTTGATGCTAAAGCGGGGGAGCTGATCAGGAAACGGTATTACCATATCGGTATTGCCGTGGATACTGACGATGGGCTTGTAGTGCCGGTTGTCCGTGATGCGGAGAAAAAGGGCATAGCAGCCATCGGCAGGGAGATACGTGATCTTAGTGAGAAGGCCCGTGCAGGAAGACTCAGGGCGGACGATTTCGCCGGGGGGACGTTCAGTATCTCAAGTCTCGGAGGGATCGGGGGAACCGGCTTCACGCCAATTATCAATGCCCCGCAGGCAGCGATACTGGGAATATCCCGGGCAGCAGTGCGGCCCTTCTGGAACGGAAGCGAATTTGTGCCCCGCACGATACTGCCGTTCTCCCTCTCCTACGACCACAGGGTCATAGACGGAGCCGAGGGTGCCCGCTTCTGCCGTGCCCTGGCTGAAATGCTCGAACAATATGAGATATTCATGGTATGAAACAGATGAAACAGGAGCTTGCAATGACAGTTGATCTGGCGGTTATCGGTGGTGGTCCCGGAGGGTACTCTGCTGCCTTCAGGGCGGCTGACCTGGGTCTGTCGGTAGCTCTGATAGAAAAAGAGAGCCGGCTCGGCGGGGTTTGCCTCAATGTGGGCTGTATCCCCTCTAAGACATTGCTGCATGCCGCCGAGGTGATACGGGAGGCAGAGAGTGCTGCGGATTACGGAATCACTTTCACCCCTCCCTCCATCGATCTGGAGCAGCTCCGCAGCCATAAGGACTCGGTGGTCAAAACACTGACAACGGGACTTGCCAAGATGGCGAAGGCCCGTGCAGTGACGGTTCTCACCGGGAAGGGCACCTTCACCGACAGCCATACGATTGCAGTTGAAGAGAGCTCAGACGGCAGGCGTACGGTGACCTTTTCCTCGGCGATCATTGCCAGCGGGTCGTCCCCGGTACCCCTTCCTGCAGAAATGGTTGATTACAGTGACAGCCGGATCTGGGACTCCACGAAGGCCCTGGAACTCTCTTCCGTGCCTGAATCGCTCGTGATTATCGGGGGCGGAATTATCGGTCTTGAGATGGCCGCCGTCTATCAGGCCCTCGGTTCGCAGATCCATGTTGTGGAGATGCTGGATCAGATCATTCCTTCTGCCGATCCTGATGTGGTCCGTCCCCTCATGCAGGTGATCAGAAAACGATATGCAGGAATCCATACCGGAACAAGGGTGACCGGTATCAAGCAGGAGGAATCCCGGCTCTCAGTGCTCCTTGAGGGGAAGAAAGCGCCGGGGCAGATAGCAGCCGATGCGGTGCTGATCTCTGTCGGCAGACGTCCCAACACTGCCGGGCTTGGTCTGGAGACAATTGACCTGACCCCTGATGCGCAGGGCTTCATAGCGGTCGATGACACGCTGCGCACCACTGTTCCCCACATCTTTGCAATCGGGGATGTGGTCGGAAATCCCATGCTGGCCCATAAAGCCGTTCACCAGGGAAAGGCGGCAGCAGAAGCGGCTGCCGGACTGAAGCATGGCTTCTCTGCCCTGACCATACCCTCGGTAGCCTATACCGATCCTGAAGTTGCCTGGATGGGAGTGACTGAAAGAGAGGCGACCGAGCAGGGAATCAGGTACAGAAAGGGAGTGTACCCCTGGAGTGCCAGTGGCAGAGCACTGAGCAGCGGCGCAGCGAAGGGCGTAAGCAAGGCCCTCTTTGATGAGGAGAGCGGACGCCTGATCGGGGCGGCCATAGTGGGAAAGCATGCCGGAGAGCTGCTCGGCGAAGCCGTCCTTGCCCTTGAGATGGGGGCCGATGCTGCCGATATCAGCCTTACGGTGCATGCCCACCCGACACTGTCTGAGACGTTTGCCGGGGCAGCCGAAATCGTGCACGGGTCAGTAACTGATCTTCTGCCAAAGAAATAGTGGCTGGGACTGTCAAGGCTCCAGCGAAAGGAAGTAGTCGTACGTTGCGATGGTACGGAATCCTGATTCCCGGTAGAGCTTCAGGGCAGCTCCGTTACTGCTGCTTACTTCCAGGGTTATCGGTTTCGCGCTTGATTGCCTGATTGCCAGCAGCAGTGCATTGAAGGCACTCCTGCCCAACCCACTGCCCCGGAAACGGGGCAGAAGACCGAACCCGAAGAGGAATACGGCCCTACTCCGCCGTGATACCGAGCTGCATCCCATGCCGATGATACTTCCTTTGTATACCAGCAGATAGGCAGTGGCCCCGGATGCAAGGAGGTTGGCGACCATTTTCTCTGCAATGATATGCTCTTCGTCGAAAACAGAACAGTTGATATCGATAAGCAGCTCACGCTCTTCGGTTCCAGCTTTCCTGCAGGCAACCTCTGAGATTGGGATCTGCTTCTCCGGGCTCTGCTCCATAAAGTGCTCAGTATCCCGCAGCCGGCAGGCACGATGACCCATTACGGCTCTTCCGGCCTGTGAATCCCGGTTACAGACATACACCATTGCAGGGACAGCGTACAGCTGGAGCTGGCAGCCCGCCCGTTCAGTGAGCTGGGTGAAAATCCCTCTTTTCCGGTATCGCGGGTGCACAAAGCCGGCAAGTTCTGCCTCCCCCGGAGTGGGAGTAAAGAGGGAAACGAAGCCGACAAGCTGCTTTCCGGCATACGCCATATGGTAGAGGTCAATCGTGTCGAAGTAGGAGAATGCTTCATGAGAGGTTATATCGATCTGCTCTTCGGTCCTGTCATGGCGGGAGCATGTGCTGATCAGTCGCCAGGCGGCACTCTGTTCACTTTTGCCCAGGCGTTTCTTGGACAGATACGTGATCATACAGCTTAAGCCGACTCAGAGGGGGAAGATGGGATCTGCCAGCAGGGCCTGCTCTTCGATATACACCGATTCGGCTGCAGACAGTGCCAAGGGGATATCGCTGCACAGCGTATCCAGCTGGAGACGGTATACTGTCTCATCACCCGAGCTGACTGCGGCGGTAACCGGCCTAGACAGTGTCCACTTCAGGGCAACCTCCATGAGCTGGGGTTCGGTTATCGGTTCGTACCAGCATTTCCGGTAGTAATTCCCAGGATACTCGGGACCTCTGCGCTGCTTTGCCCCGGCTTTCAGGGCAAGGGAGGCTGCCCCGGCATCCCGGGCATGCTCCATGATTTCAGGACCGTAGCCCCCATGCAGCCAGCAGGCGTAATTGACGGCATAGAGCACCGAGTCAAACTCATATTCTCTGAGGGCGGCCAGAGCGGCTGCCGTCGAATGGGCCGAAAAGCCGAGATAGCGAATACGCCCCTCACGCTTCTTCTCCAGAAGGAACTCCATGACCCCTTCCCGGCAGAAGAGCGTTTCGACATCGGCAACCGGATCGGTGATACCGTGCAGCTGGTAGAGATCGAAGTAGTCGGTCTGAAGCCGTTCCATGGAGCGGTAGAACTCCTCTTCAGCCTCTCTGCGTGTGCGGCATCCGGTCTTGCAGGCCAGGAAGGAGTCTTTGCGATATGGTTTCAGTGCCGGCCCCAGCTTTACCTCAGCATCCCCCCGTACACCGAAGATATCCCCGTAGGAGGGGGCTACATCGAAGTAGTTGATCCCGCACTCCACCGCCTCCCCGACAATGCGGTTGGCCCGTGACTGCTCCTCAAGCACCAGGACTATGGAACCGAATCCGAGAACTGAGAGGGTGTCCCCGTCGCGGTAAGACCGTCTGGAAATATACCCGTTGTGCATGGAGCGTTGTACTGGTTCGGTTGCCTGCATAGCTGACATCCCCCTTCTGTGCCGAAGTTGCTGGTATCATGGTATCACAGGCAGTCTGCGATTCCTAGAGTTGTAAAGTGATGTTCGGTTACTGTATCGACAGGGAGTTCCGGTTACTGATACGATGGGCAAGGAGGTATCAGATGTTTTCAGCAGTCATGCACTACCGTATCAAAACCGGTTGTATCGATGCATTCTGTCAACTCTGGCATGAAACGGTATTTGTGCACAGCAGCCGCCTTGAAGGGTTGGTATCCATGCAGCTGTACCGTGATGAAGCGGGAGCCTATGCCTTTGGCCTGTGGCGCGAGAGGGAATCTGCCGATGCATTCATGCAGACAGGAGTATTCGGCAATCTTATGAATCAGGCCACCGACCTGCTTTCCGGGCAGCCGCAGCAGTTACCCTGGGAACTGGTTGACTGGTTCTGCAGCAGGTGAGGTTCAATGCAGCTTTTTCGCCACTGCCCTGGGCGGTCTGGAGAGAAGGATGATACAGAAGCCGGCTAGCAGGGTAACCGTAGCCATAAGCGGGCTTACATCCCTGCTGACAAAGAGGGCAGGGGTGGGCATCACTGATCCTTCGTAATTCAGAATGAGAGAGGTAAAGAGGTTGTTGCCGATGTGGATACCGAAGGCAGCCTCATAGCCACCTTCCCGCAGCGAGATGTACATCAGCAGGAACCCGAAAAGGAAGTAGTAGAGATACATAGCCCAGGCATCGGGGCGGGTGAGAATTTCAGGATTATTCAGGTGCGCGGAGAGAAAAAGCAGCCCTGATACAGTCGCTGTTATACTCATATTGAGAGCTTTGTGGCCGGAAATGCCGGAGAGCAGCTGTGTGAGGAACCGTCCGAGGAAGACCCTGAAGAAGAGTTCCTCTGACCCGGCCTGGATAATGACTGCCAGGCAGGCAAGTGGCAGAAAAACGAGAAAACGGCTGTAGTCGCGCTGGGGCAGGACTGTCCGTGATGATGGGAGTAGCAGCCAGGCGATCAGTGAGAATAGGCCCATAAGAGCCATCCAGCCGGCTGCAGTGAATGCCAGGCGTTTCCAGCGGATACGATCGGCATCTGTGACGAATGCGTTCAGCGGGAAATAGAGCATGTATCGGGCAGTAATGAGAGTACCGGCTCCCAGGAAGAGGAACCAGCTGTGTATGATCGCATAGCGGGAGAACGAGAAGGCATCCGGGGAGTGCAGCTCTGCAGGAAGCAGGTTGAGCAGCAGATTGGTGCAGTATGAACCGAAGGCGTACCAGAAAACCAGAATCCCGACCAGTGAGTACAGATACCCGGAAAATGTCCTATTACTCATGAGTGAATTATGTGATAAGATTGTGGAAAAGTACAGGGTCGGCGAGAACATCGGGATGAAGCGGTACAGGCTCACAAGACGAATCAAACACCAGACGCTGCAGCGTGGAGTTGCCTACGAGAAGGGGGATTCCCGGCTTTTCACGGAGGCAACCGAGAACCTTGTGCTGCTCTATGACACCTCCGGGGATCATGGTAGCGCTTTCAGGATACGTCGGGAGCTGGCCGGATGGTATGCGGCTGCCGGTGATACCGCCGGTATGCTCGAAGTGTTCCAGGACGGTCTGAAGCAGGCCAGAAAAATAGGGGATCATGAAGAGATCTGTGCCACCCTTCTGCGCATAGCCAGGCTGTTCATGCAGCAGGGAGAGCAACAGAGGGCGCTGAGATTCTTCGTTGGAGCCCTTGAGACAGCCCGTACTCTAAAGGATGCCGGGAAACTTGCTGCAATACTCTATGAAACCGGGCTGCTGTATCAGCAGGTTGGCAATGAAGCTGAGGCGCTGCGCTGCTTTATCCGGGCCACCGGGTATATGGAGGCGTCGTTGGAACCGGGCAGGGATGCGTCCGATCCTGCCCCGCTGCGTGGGCTCGGAGAGCTGCTGAGGAGTATGCTCCGCGGCCGGGGGATGGACCCTTACAGGCACCTCCGTTCCGCAGACGATGCCTGCCTGAAGCCGCACACCATAACTGCTGCAGTGGCGGGGATCCACAACAGGAATGGTGCCGACAGGGAGGCTGCAAGCTGGTACGGCAGGGCTGCCCGGCAGGCACTTGAGCATGGTGATATTCGCGTCTATGCTTCGGCAGCCTATCATGAGGCCCTGTTCGAGAACCGGCTGGGCAATACGCGAGAGGCTGAATCTATTCTGGCAGCACTGCTGCAGGTGTGCGGACAGCATGACCTGCCGATAGAGATCAGTCTGGCTACAGTCCTTCTAGTGCAGATCCGTCTGAAGTCGGGCAGCAGTTCGGGATCACTGGCACTTCTCCAGGAGCAGGTTGATCTGATTCGTCGGAATCCCTCGATCTATCCTCCGGAGAGTTTCCTGGTATTCAAGCTGCTGGGAGACCACTGCCGCTATTTTCTCAAAGATGGGAGTGCGGCCGATCGATACTATGCCCTCTTCAGGAAAATGGCAGGGAAATCATGGGAAAAGTTGCTGACATACTGACCGCCCATCTCTTTGATCCCAGCTGTACCTTTGTATTTCCATCGGAAATCGCTGCTGCCTCCTGGATGGAGTACATGGTTGAGACGGTAACGCCGGCGGTCCGTGAGGACCGCTTCATCTCCTGGGATACCTGTATGCAGCGGCTGGCCCGGCTTGAGACGGGCTGGCAGGGTGCCGACAATATCAGCAGAAGGCTGTTTGCCACCCTCTTCCTCCGGAACAACCGCAGCAGCAGGATGCTGCAGAGGCTGATTCCCTCCGAGTATGCCGATGTCCCCAACCTGTTCGTGACTGCACTCGCGTCAATCCTGCCTGAGATATTGCTGCTCACAACCCCGGGTACCACAGCCTCCCGCCCGGCAGGGGAGCGAGATGCTGCCGCAGTACAGGAGCTGCATATCATTGCGCAGGCCTACCGCGAATTCCTCATCGCTTCCCGGCTCTATGAACCACTTCTCATGCGCAGGGAGACCTTCAACCAATGCTGCAGGGATGCAGAAGCGTATGAAGCTGCCGGGCAGAATCGGTATGTGATCTGCTATCCGGAACTGATTACCGAGCTTGCAGGCCTGCAGACCGGATCGGGTACTCTCCCCGCCTGTTTTGAGCTGGTGGAGGGCGAAGTGCATCCTCTGCCTGAGTTGCTGCAGTACCGGCATGTCGGGTTTGAACTTGCGGCGCTGCTCGGGGATCTTGAGCGGCGGATTCAGGCAGGTACCGATCCCGAGCGCATGGCTGTGACACTCGGCAACTATGAACAGCTGGTTGATGAGATCGAACTGGGAGCCCGACTGCGGTCAATTCCGATCAAGCCGCGCGGGGCCAAGAGTATAACCCGCTATCCTGCGGCACGGTTCTTTGGTGATCTGCTGCTGGTGAGCAACGAGGATTTCTCCTTGGAAAGTCTCAAGAGACTGCTGCTCAACCGGGGGTATCCCTGGAAGGAGCGGGAGAGTGGCTGTGAACTGGTCAACTTCGGCATAGCGTACAATTGCCTCCGGAATTCTACGGTACCCGGAAATCGATACGATACCTGGGAGCGTACCCTGAAGCGGAGCGGTCGCGAAGAGCTGCTCGATTTCTATCTACGGCTCTCCGGTGCCATCAGGAAGATTACTGCTGCTGATTCAGCCGATCTGTGCTATCGGGAGTTCATGCAGTTCTGGAACAGCTTCCTCAACGTGGATGCGTGGGGAAGCGGCGGGGATTCCCCTGCTACAGAATCGGAGAGCCTGAAAGTTATCAGCTACTGCCTTGACCATCTTTCCCGTTTTACCGAGCTCTTCAGAAGATGCCCGTCAGCATCAGAGGCCCTGGCAGGCCTGCCGGACCGTTTCCCGAACATCTACGCCTTCTGGGTTGATGGCCTTGAGTCACTACGGTATGTTCCGCAGTATGTTGAGGGAGCTATTTCACTCTACCCCTACGGAGTATCGGCAGGAATAATTCCCGAATTTCACGCGGTCATCGGAATGAACAGCCAGGCGACCAGCCGCCAGAGAGGAGTGTTCCCGCTGCTTCCCGAAGCCTTGCAGGAAATCCTCGCAGCCGGTGAGAGTGAGGAGACTGAGGCCTACCTGCAAGTCTATGCCGGTTCCGGTGATGCAGTCCTCTTCTCCTGTGCGCAGCGGGATTACTCGGGAGCACAGCTGCCAAACGGGCTGTTCGTTGCCGGGAAGCAGCTCTCGCCTGCTGAGTTGCCTACCTCCCGTGACAGCTGGACCCGGGAACGGGGGGTCTGGGAGGAGGCTGCCCCGGAAGCGTTTCCCGATACCATCTATCCCCTCCAGGAAATGGGTTTCAGACAGGCTGTGAAGACCCACCTTGGCGGGACAGAGGAGCGAGTGCTCACTGAGCCCCTTGCCGGGGAGAGGACCTGCCGTCTTATCACCGAACAGCTTCCAGTCACAACTGACGGGAAGATCAGACTCTCTCCCACCTCCGTTGATATCTTCCTCAAGTGTCCGGCGAACTGGTATTTTACCAGGATCCTCAAACTGGAAGAGCGGGAGTTCTCTCTGGGGTACGATGATCCGCCACTGACTGGCAGGCTGATCCATGCGGTTCTCGCAGGGTTCTATCATGCTGTCGCACAGATGACAGGTTGCTTCAGCGCAGGGATGCAGGAGCGCTACCTGATAAGCCTGCACGCGATAATAGAGCGGGAGATGAAGAGCCTCAGCTATGCAGTAGATGCACCGCTGCAGCCGGTAGCCGAGTGGATGCACCATTTCCTCCAGGAGCATCTGCCAAAGATCATTGCTGCAGATGCAGACCGGTTTGACGGCTGGGAGAGCCTGATACTGGAGCAGTTTCTGGAGCATGAGCGGCAATCAGGTGATATGCTGTATGCAATAGGCGGACAGGTTGACCGGGTTGCATGCTCTCCGGAGAGCGGTGAAATGACAGTTATCGACTATAAGAAGCAGTTCCGCTTCATCAGGAAATCATTCACCGAAGCGGGCAGGTTACCAGACTCCCTGCAGCTTCCCCTGTATGCCTGGCTGCTTGAGATGGACAGGACAGAGGGTGGACCTGTTCCCTTCCATGCCTGTTACTATTCGGTTGCAGAAGGTAAATACATCACTATCGGCACTCCGGAAGATGCCGACAACTTCCGGAGTCTGGTTGATCTGAGCCTGGAGCTCTGTGATGATATGGTCAATAGAATCTCTACAGGTGACTTTACGGCAACCCCGACCCGCGAGCGCTGCAGGGAGTGCCGTAATCGAAGTGTGTGCCGGGGGAGGTATGTCATCAGATGAGTGATTTTCCCGCTCTGCTTGAACAGATTCTTGACCCTGACCAGATGCAGGCCATTATGCAGGATGCCAATGCGGTCGTTTCGGCAGGGGCCGGTTCGGGGAAGACCACGGTGCTCTCCTATCGTTTCCTCCGGCTTGTCTACCAGCAGAAGGCAGCCGTTGATGAAATTCTCACACTGACATTTACCCGTAAGGCAGCAGCGGAGATGCATGCCCGTATCCATGCCCTGCTGGTGAGGAACAGTCATGTCGAGGGGATCATGAGGCAGCTGCAGGCCTTTGATTCGGCAACGATCGCCACCCTGGACAGCTTCTGTACTGCCATTGTCCGGGCCGATTCCATGCGGTACGGGATACCACCCGATTTTCTGCAGGATGATGAGCAGTGCCGTGTCATTGCCGGGGAGACAGCGGAGCGAATTCTCTTTTCGGAATCGCCGCAGCAGTGGGAGGGTCTGCATGCACTGGTTATGCTCCATTCCGTCACCCGGGTTAAAGATGAGATTATGACTCCCTTCGCCCTCAACCATTCCGGACTGGACGGTTCCCGCTCTGTTGCCGAGGATGCTGGTAGGCAGAGGGCCTCTCTGGAGGAACGCTACACTGAGCATCTCAGCTCCCTGCGAAGAGCCTGCACGGCAATTCTGGAGCAGGATGCCAGTGCTGGGGTCCAGGTGCAGCGGGCGCAGGCTGGTTGCCGGATGATTCTTGATGAGCCGGTCCTGGAGAGTGCGGACTGGGCTGCGGTCGAGGAGTATCTCAGCAGAGCGCCAGCCTGGAGAAAGCCTTCCGGTAAGAGCAGTGCCCTCGTAATTGCCGGTGAAGCAACGGAGCAGATTCGGGAGCATCTTGCCTGCATGGCCCTTGTTGCAGGTATGCTGGCCGGTTCCGGGATGCACACCCTGGTGATGAAGGAGCTTTCCCGGTACCGTGATGCCTATCTTGCAAGAAAACAGCTGGCAAAAGTGCTTACTTTCTCCGATGTAGCCACGCTTGCCGTCAAGATCCTGCGGGAGAACACCATGCTGCGCAACCGGTACAAGCAGGCCTTCCGTTACATCATGATCGACGAGTTCCAGGACAACAATGACCTCCAGCGGCAGCTGCTCTTCCTGCTGGCAGAACGACTGGATGGCACCTCGGATGGGATCCCTGCAGCCGGGGAGCTGGTCTGTGACAAACTCTTCTTCGTTGGTGACGAGAAGCAGTCGATCTACCGCTTCCGCGGAGCGGATGTCAGTGTCTTCAAGCGGCTGAAGGAAGATATCACTGCTATGGGGGGCAGGGCTCTGTCTCTGCGCTACAATTATCGCAGTACACCCCAGCTCATTGCGGCCTTCAATGCCATCTTTCCCGCCATTCTTACCGGGAATCGTGATTATGAGGCGGAATTCTCGCCTCTGCAGGCCGGGAGGCAGCCGGTGGAGCCGGAGGCAGCCCCGCCGGTTACACTGATGACCGTACCCCGGGCAGAGGATGTCTCCGATAGTGATATGGTGACCGGTGTTGATGCCGAAGCTGTATACATAGCCCGGTATATCAGCAGGGCAGTAGCCGATCCGGATATTACCGTAGGAGAGGGGGATGGCCGACGCAGTGCGGGCTATTCCGATTTTGCCCTGCTGCTCCGTTCCACGTCCAACCAGATGCGCTTTGAGCTTGCATTGCGGCGGGAAGGCGTTCCCTACACCGTGCATGCCGCCAGGGCCCTCTTCCTTGAGGCCCCGGTGAACGACATCTTTTTTTTCCTGCAGCTTGTCATCTATCCCGATGACCGCAGGAGCTATGCTGCAGTCCTCCGTTCTCCGTTCGTACAGCTCGGGGATGCCGATATCCTGAGGCTGCTGGCAGCTTTCGACGGGCGACCCTTTCTTTCCGTAGAGGGTGCCTTCAGTTCACCTCGTGCCGAAAAGGCCTATGCCGCTGCAGCCGCACTCTTTAACGAAGTCTCATCTGCCGCCGATACTCTGCCGCTTTCCGGGGTGATCCAGCTGCTGTGGTACCGGGGGGGGTACCGCTGGTATCTGCTGCGCAATCCCGATAACCATGCTTTCCTGGAGTACTACTCCTACCTCATCGGGTTGGCGAAGAGGGCTGATGAACAGGGGCTGTCGCTATCACGGTTTCTTGATGAGCTGCGTCCCCATATCGGGCACAGTGAAAAGACAGATGAGATTGAACTGTTTCCCGTTGACCCCCCCGGGGTGCAGATCCTGACGATCCACAAGTCGAAGGGGCTGGAATTTCCCTTTGTCATCATCCCCGATGCAGGCAATTCAGGCCGTTCTCTCCAGGAGCCCCTTCTCTATGCCGGAAAAGAGGGAGTGACCGTCAGCTGTACTGCCAGAAGGCAGATGCCTGGCAACTCAGGTTCTGCCAACTACTTCTTCTATCGCGACAGGGAGCTTGCCGTTGACAGGGAACGTGCCGAGCTGAAACGGCTGCTCTATGTGGCAATGACCAGGGCTGAGAGGCATCTGATGATAACCGGGTGCTGGACCAGGCGAAACAGCGGCGAAGCAGGCAGCCGCAACTCATTTCTCGGCATGCTTGAGGCAGTGCTCGGTTCCGGGAACGAAGAGAGGTTGGCAGCACTTGTCCAGCGGGGAGAGATTCCACCCGTTGCCGAAACATGGAGCGGGAGCAGGGAGAGCAGGCTTGCCGAGGTAGAACGGATGAGAAAAGCCTTTGATGCTGCCCGGATCATTGCATATGACTCGCAGTACAAGGTGAGGGCAGCTACCGCCCTGCATGCTGAACAACCGCTGAGCAGGAGCGATGGTCTCTCGCTTGCTGAGAACCTCCTGCCGTCCCTTGAGGTGGATGACTGGCTGCCGGCAGAGAAAGCCCCGGGATTCGGCACCCTGGTCCATGCCGTGCTCGAACAGCGTCTGCGGCACCTTCCGGCAGAGCAGGCCCCTCTGCCGGAACTGCTGCAGGATATGCCTGAGCGGGAAGGACAGCTGCGAAGCTGTGCCGAAGATGCGGTAGCAGCCCTGCTGGAATCACCTGCAGTAGAGAAACTGCTTCAGGATCCCGATGCTCTGGTCGAGACAGAGGTGCCGTTCCTTCTCTTAAGGGAAGGTGATGGGATCAAGCACAGAATTCGCGGAAAGATCGATATTCTCATCACCTTTCCGGAAAAGATTGTTATATTGGATGTAAAGAGTGATCGCTACCGGTTGCCGGAAGAGCACTCACAGCAGCTGGCCCTTTACAGGGAAGCGGCTGCCGCTTTTTCCGGGAAAGATGTTTCCGGGGGAGTGGTATATCTGCGAGATCCGGAGGTGATAGCATGGATGCCGTAGTAATCCGTACATTTGCGATTCGTGAGAATGCCGAGATGGCCATGGGATTGCTGGAAGATGCCGGTATAGCGGCAGTCCTGGAGTCCGATGATGCAGGGGGTGCCTTCCCGACGATCTATTTGAGCGGAGGGGGCTTCAGGGTGCTGGTCAATGAAATGGACCATGATCAGGCTGAAGAGGTGCTGGCAGTCCTCGTGCCAGAACATACCCGCTGACAGACAGGTCGTCAGAGACTCCGGACAGCGGCAGCCATGCGTGATAACGCGGTAATGAGTCTGTTGTTCTGGGTCCCGAAATTGATCCGAACGTAGCCCGCTCCCTCCCTGCCGAACCACAGTCCGTCATGCAGCAGGGTATCTGCCTGCTTGCTGAAGAATCTTGCAATATTCTGGGTATCCGGCAGCGGCAGCAGTGCGCTGCAGTCAATGAAGGCAATGAAGCTCGCCTCCGGCCTTATCAGTGTCACTTCCGGTATTTCAGCGGAGAGGAACTGCTCCATGGTTCCAAGGTTGTGCTCCAGATACCTGATAAGGGCATCCAGCCAGGGTCCTCCGTGCTGATAGGCTGCCATGGCGGCAATCGGGGCAAAGAGGCTCGGATGGGTAAGGGCCATACCTCCGAGACAGTCATCAATCTTCCGTTTCAGCTCTTGCGAGGGGGAAACTCCGAAGGCACACTTCTCACCGGCAATATTGAAGGTCTTCGATGGGGCCATGAAGGTGATTGTCTCAATGGCGCTACTCATGCTTGACAAGGGGGTGTGTCTGAACTGGGGATAGGTGAGATCGGCATGGATTTCATCCGAGATTATTCGAACATCATGTTTCTCTGCCAGTGCAACGATCCTGGCCAGTTCATTCTCCGACCACACTCTCCCTGCCGGGTTATGTGGGCTGCAGAGCAGCAGGAGTCGGTTCCTCGGGGCTGCCATCTTCTCCTCCAGGTCCCTGAAGTCGATGATGAACCGGGCGTATGCGGATCCGTGATCCCGGAGCAGTGGGTTGCGGATGATGCTTCGTCCGTTCATCTCTATGATCGAAAAGAATGGTTTGTAGGCCGGCGTCTGGAGAATGACTCCGTCACCCCGGTCAGTGAGAACCTGCACGGCAGCCGCTATCCCAGTAAGCATACCCGGTACAAAGAAGGCGTTTTCCAGCGGGAAGGACCACCCGTACCGTTTTTCAGTCCAGTGACAGAAGGTCTCCATGAAGCTGCAGGGACCGGTGGAGTACCCGAAAACCGGGTGCATGATGCGCTGATGAAGCGCTTCAATTACCTCCGGGGGCGGGGGAAAATCCATATCGGCAACCCAGAAGGGGACAGCCTCGGGATTGCCGCCGAAGGTGCCGATGACATTGCGGTCCCATTTGACCGAATCGGAATCTCTGCGTTCGACGCTGAGATCGAAATTGTAGCTGGTTCTGGTAGTCTCCATGGTCTGATTATACGCTATCTGCCTTTGGTTGTTACAGTTGTTATTGGTAAAAAGTGGGCGGTTTTTGCAGCAGAGAGGTGAAAGGAGTCTTGCTTGCCAGCAAAAATATTCCAGAACTCCTTTGCCGTTTCACATCTCTGTGAGTATGTTATTTATGATGGGGGGGAAGCCCCCCCCAAAGCGACATAAATAAGGAGCTTGCGATGAAACACAGAGCTATCATCTTGCTTGCACTATTAGTCGGTATATCCGGTTCAGTTTTTGCTGCTGAAACGGATTCCCTTATCAATATGGAGGATGCCCCGGTACAGTTCTTTGCAGAGTATGAGAGCGGTCTGGTTTCGGTCACCGGCCATATAATCCAGATCGGGTCCAGCGGGACTGTTTTCAACTATGTAACCCAGGGCGGACAGGATATCCTGTTTCCCTTCGAGCGGCTTACTGTCGGTGCGGTCATAGAGGATCGCCATCGCGTGTCGTTTCTCTACCAGCCGCTGGAAATCAATACGATAGTGCCGTTTGAGTCTACGGTCACCGTTGACGGCAAGGACTTCCTTGGGCCCGTGGAACTCAAGTACGGATTTCCCTTCTGGCGGATAACGTACTCCTACGATCTGCTGGATCAAAAGGAGTTCACCCTCGGGGTGGGGGCGGCCATGCAGATACGGAATGCATCGATTGTCTTCAAGGATGTGGACGGAGCTGAGGTCAGTGTCTCCCAGAATGTCGGTCCGGTTCCGGCCCTGCATGTATACTCACGTTGGGAGACTCCGGTCGGTATCAACCTCACTGCTGATATTACCGGTCTCTATGCCTCTTCGGCGATCATCAACGGGGCGACGTTTGAATTTGAGGGATCCATTCTTGACGCTTCGCTGCGTGCAGGGTATCAGCTGAGGAACAATGTCGAGATCTTCGGCAATATCCGATTTCTCGGAGGAACTTCAAAGGGAACCAGCTCCTATCCGGGGACAAACTGGTCTGTATCCTCCGGCGATGACCGCTTCAGCCAGAACAACCTCGGTACGGTAACAGCTACGATGGGGGTTACGGTCCGGTAATACCCATTTTTCCTGCAATGCAGGGGTGCTGACAGAGCTCCTCCAGAGAACGGCTTTCACGCTTCCTCAAAGATCTTCTGGATAGTCATGTTCAGATCATCGGGGCTGATTGGTTTTGCGAGGAAGGCATTCAGCCCCGCTTTGAGCAGGGCCGA
This sequence comes from uncultured Spirochaetales bacterium, assembly GCA_964605195.1. GTDB lineage: Bacteria > Spirochaetota > Spirochaetia > JABMQR01 > JABMQR01 > CAZSBC01. The sequence continues at coordinate 20,493 of CAZSBC010000008.1, forward strand.
AGAGTGTTCTATCTCTGAATATCCCGAGATTATGATCACCGGTACGGTTGGGCGTATCTCCCGGATCTTTCTGAAGGCCTCCTCGCCACTCATGATCGGCATGATCATATCAAGTATCACGAGATCGAAGGTCTCGGGGAACTCGGTGAATATCTTGATGGCTTCCAGCCCGTCGGCGCTTGAAGTGACGCTATGTCCTGCCCTGGTGAGGATGTTTTTGACAAGCAGTCGGATCACCTGTTCATCATCACAGATGAGTATGTTCTTCTCACCGACGGCGGTAATACCGGGTTTCTTCTCAGGAAGCGTCTCAGTTTCGGAAACCTCTTCGCTGTATGGCAGGTATATGGTGAACGAAGTTCCTCTGGTGCTGGATTTGACGGTGATTGCCCCGTTATGGCGGGATACCGTGCCAAGCACTGCAGGGAGGCCCATTCCAGTTCCGGCTCCGCTGGGTTTGGTGGTGAAGAAGGGTTCGAAAATTTTTGGAATGATGTGTCGTGCAATTCCGGATCCGGTATCAGCTATGGTAATGGCGGCATAGGTTCCGGCTGGCAGAATTCCGTTAAGCCAGTGGATCTCATTCTCCTCCACCTGGACGATTTCAGCCGTAAAGCGGATAGTGCCCCCGGTAGGCATGGCATCACGGGAGTTGATGCCGAGATTGAGCAGGGCATTCTGGAGCAGGGTGGCATCCCCCTTGATCTGTATCGGTGTATCCGGAAGTTCCCTTTTCAATACAATTTTACGGTCAAGTGATCGCGAGAGCAGGGCTATGACCGTGTTGATCTCGTTCCCGATGTCAATAAGTGATTCCCGGAAGGTACCTTTGCGGGAGAAAGCTAGGAGTTGCCTTGTCAGCTCCTTGGAATTGTCGGCAGCCTGTTTGATGAGCATGATATATTCACGATTCTCTCCGCTGAGGCGTTCGGTAAGCAGGTTTGCATACCCCTGTATCGCCATAAGCTGGTTATTGAAATCGTGGGCAACTCCTCCGGCAAGCTGTCCGATTGCCTGCATCTTCTCTACATGCCTGAGCCGCTCCTCGGTCTCCTTCTGCCTGGAGAGATCAAGCGCACGGATCAGCAGGGCAGATTCCCCATACCAGTCAAAGGGGGAGATGGAAATCTCCAGCCAGGCTGAGAATCCGTCATCACGCCGGTATTTCTGCATGGGCATACTGTAGGGTATGCCGGTTTTCCTGACATTACGGGCCTCCCTGATCAGATCACGGAACAGGTTCTCTTCATCCTTGGGAAGGATCTGGTAGAGATTCTCCTCGGTGATGGTTTCATGCGGCATGTCCAGGAGCCGGGAGAACGGCTGGTTGGCAATCATGATTCTGCCGCTGCTGGCTGTTACGCAGATCGGGATTGAGAGAAGGTTTATCAGCCTCTCTGTGGTATCGGTGATACGCGATTCCCTGTTTTGCTGCAGGTTGAGATTCCGCATGGTGATAATCAGCAGGAAGAGTGTGGCAAACAGGATAACCAGCACCAGGGCCAGTGCCGATATCCACCACTGCAGTTGCCGTTCAAGGGTAGCTACCTGCTCCTCGGGAGTAACTGCTTCAGTCAGAGTGACAGACGCTTCCCAGCCGGAATCTGCTGCTGCAGAAGCCGCAAGGGGAACTGCAGGGAGTAAGAGACAGATCATGAGAAGGACTGTGATATGCATGCTGCGCAGCAATGATCGCTCTGTAGCCATGGCTCATCATAGTACAGGGCGAAAGGAAGAACAATACTTGTTGTTTCCCGACAGGGAACTAGGTAAAAAAAATGCTGCCCGAATACGGGCAGCCTGTCATCAAATCACTATTTCGGTATTAATAGCGGAAATTCTGACGTGGACGTCTTTCAAGAGCTTCGTTCACGCGCAGGTTTCTCCCGCCGAATTCTTTGCCGTCAAGTTCGGAAATGGCAGCTTCTGCTGAAGCGTCTTCCTCCATTTCCACAAATCCGAATCCCTTTGGTCTGTTTGTTTCCCGATCAACGATGATGTTGACACTCAGTACGGTTCCGTACTGTCCAAACAATCCCTGCAACTCCTCTTCAGAGGTTGCATAATTCATGTTTCCAACATAAATTTTCTTTGACATACTGTAACTTCCTTTCCGGAGAATCTCTCTCCTCATAATGAGTTTTACTTTATTTTGGATGACATGCTCGATGTATATTAATCAATTACATGGGGGGGATTCTAAAGGAAAGAAGAACGCAAATACCACAAACGATTAAATAATACCAGCCGCAGCCAATAGCTAAAGCAATGAAAAAATACCACAAAGGAGAAAATAAGTCAATTAAGATTATGCGAAAGAGCGCAATATCGGTAAATAGCTTGCACAGTTACTATTGCTTTCAGATGATATTTATGGGAATATTTACGTATCTGGATATCTAATCGTACGAGGCGATGCATGAATGCCGATAGGAATTATCTGGCTGTCGGGACATATGGCTCAGCGCAAACTCACAACCTTCGTATCCTGGAGGTTGCTGAAAACTGCAGCAGTGTGCATCAGGCAGTGGCGATTTCCGGTGGAATCAACCCCTCATATCTCTATCCTTCAGGTGAAGGCCGACTGCTCCATGTGGTCAATGAGACCAATCGTTCCGAGCATGGAAAATCCGGCACCCTGAAGACGTATCGGATCAGATATCCTGAGATGGATCTGGAGTACCTGTCGGAAGTGGAGACCTTCGGTGACGATCCCTGTTTTATCACCGAGACACCTGACGGAAGCTCTCTAGTGGTTACCAATTACGGAAGCGGTTCCGTTGTAATTCTCCCCCGGGATGAGGAGGGTGTCCCAATCGCAGGGTCGCAGCAACAGAAAATCCAGCTGATGGGGTTCGGGCCGGTACGGAAGCGGCAGGATAGTGCTCACCCCCACTGGGTGGCATTTTCCCCTGAAGGTGCCTATCTCTATATCGCTGATCTGGGTTCCGATCGAGTATGGATTTACCACCATTCGCATGACGGAAAATACCGGTGTGCCGACATTCCGGCGGTCATGCTTCCCCCCGGATCAGGACCGCGCTCCCTAGTGTTTGACAACACCCGGAATATTGCCTTCTGTCTGAATGAGCTGTCTTCCACGATAGTGCAGTACCGCTACGATCCCCATGATGGTATGCTTCATCCGCACAAGCAGGTCTCAACGCTCCCGGAAGGGGTGCACACACCCAATCTAGCATCGGAGATCCAACTGCATGACGTGCATGTCATAGCCTCGAATCGCGGGCATGATTCACTTATCCTGTTGAAATACGATGATGCCGGTTTTTCGCATGATGTTCGCTGGGTTGAATCGGGAGGGTCTGTGCCACGCAGTCTCTGTATCCTGCCGGGAAATGGGGGTGCCGACAGCTGCCTTGCAGTTGCCAACAGGGCCTCGGATTCCGTGACGCTCTTTTCCATGAGTGGTGAACGTCTTCTGCCGGTCAGGGAGTTGAGAATTCCCCGTCCTGCCTGTGTGCGGATGATTACCGTTCCGGATGAGGATGCTGGCTAGGCAGTCACTTCCCTTGCAAAGGCATCGATTTTCTCAGGATCGACAGTACTGTAGTCCTCTTGCCTGCCGGTAATTTTTTTCATCATCCCCCGGTAGATGAAATTCATTTTGCTGAAAGTGACAGTCCCCCCAAAAAACCCGCTTGCTTTGAGAGAACGCATGAAGGTTTCCGGCAGGGCTGCCTTCAGTATCTCCAGTCCCTTCTCACCTGAATCCAGACTGCACATGAAGACTGCAAGCTCCTTCTTTTCCAGAATGGGTAAGTTTTTTTCTACGTATTTGATGATTGATCGCTGAATTTTTCCTGCATGGACCGAACAGCCGATGATGATTCGGTCAAACCCGTCCGGTAACGGCGGTGTGAATCGCCCGGCATCCAGGATCGTTTTCTCTCCCGGGATCTTGCCGGCAAGAGTTTCGGCGCATTCGGCGACACTGCCGAATTTGGTGGCGTAAAGAATAAGTGTCTTCATGGAGATGCTCCCTGCTTCTCATCAGAATTGTATGTACTCCTCCAGTATAGCAGACAACAGAGGTAATTGCGACTGGAAATCACCAGTATGAACGGGGCCGGTAGATCAGTATACTGGTCCGGTGGTGGTGCGCTGCAGTTCGCTGAAATTTACATATAGTGAGTTGTCTGCTGTGGAGAATTCCATGCTTTCAGGAAATCTGTTGACAGCTGCATAAGGGGATTGGTAGCGCAGGGAGGGCAACTCTACCGACTCTCCGTCAACTGTGAAGGCACCGTTGTGCGCAAGAACATACGCAGCTCCCCCGGAAGTGTATGTCAGACCTGCATCCTCGTAGATAACCCGGTTGTTGCCAATACGCTGCATGAAGCCGGTGAAGGTCTCTGCATGGGCATCACTTGTTTCGATGATCCAGCAGCAGTCTGCTCCCTGCTGGATGAGGTCAAAGCGGCTGCCGTCACTGTCCTGACGGTATGTCAGCGGGTTTCTGGAAATAACGGCAATGAATGATGAGTTTTTTCGTGCAAAGATGCTTCTGCTGCTCACGATTACTTCATCAAAGTGCTTTTCCGGCAGGTAGAGATGGGTGGTGGGTAACCGCTTATCCCCGAGAAAGAGAAATTGATCCCGGTTTTGATACATGCTCATGACAACCTGATCGTGCTGAACGGTATCAGGTAGCAGGTCGCTTACATCCCAGTAAGGGGAGGGGACAGTAAGGTCAGTGTCGTTTTGTTCGAAGGTGCTGTTGGCGAATACTACTGCTCCTTCACCGAAATCGGCCTGCCAGATCATCTGCCGGTCACCCCGCTCCCCGGGGGCGTAACGCTGTAGTGATGACAGGGTGTACCCGTTGCCCCGATACGTATATATGGTGGCAGGATGAAGCAGGGATCGGTCGGCATCAGGATTGCCGATACGGCTCACTGCCGGCAGCAGTCCCAACAGCTTGAGCAGGGTGAAGTCCAGATAACGCAATCCGTAGAACGCCCTGTTGTGAAAGAGCTCATGGCTGCTAAGGTAACTGACGGTTTTGTTGATAACTGCAGGCTGGGTGTAGGCCTGCATCCCGAACTGCTGCATGATTGCTGCCGGCTGTTCAGCTCCCTCACGGGCGAGTTCCCGAAGATTAATTCCCTGATTTGATAGGTATATGCCCGGTTCTCCGGATCTGGCGATTTCACCGAGGACTTTCGGGATATCATAATTCCTGCAGAGCATGAAGTTCTGGAAGAGTCCAGGCTCGGAATAGAAAGTGTCAGCAGGTTTGAGCAGCGAGTCGACAAGGGGTTGGAGGGAGGTATGCTGTGGAGAGATCCGGCTGGTTGCCGGGGCGCTTCCGGCTGCTCCCGAGAAATTCCCTGCAGCTGACCCGATAGCAATATCATGGATGATCAGGTCGGTGATGATCCGACTGGCTGAAAGCAGTTCGGACTCCGGTGTGAAATCCATCAGACATCCGAGTGCAGCAAGTATATCGGCATAGGATTCGGCAGAGTTACCTGCCGAGAACCCGTATTCCCAGCGCTGACGAAGCCATGTGGTTATCCGCTTACGTGAGCGAACCATATGCTCTCTGCCTGTCAGCTGGGCGTTGGTGAAGATCATGTCGGGGAAGAGGTTGCCTGCCAGGTACTCAGCAACGGCGAACAGTATCTGCCGGCTTTCACTCCAGAAATAGAGATTGTCAGTCCCTGGATCCTCCATCCAGTATTTGTACCCCAGGATCGCTTTGCGCAGAGTGCTGCGATCAGTTCCGGAAAGGGTTCCACCATGGGAGTAGAAAATCCTCAGCAGGGAGAGCAGTTCGAAGTCGCCGCTCTCGTAGCGGGAATTGAGCACTTCCGCGATGTAGGGAACGAGTTCGCTGTTGTATGACCCATCACCGGTAAGCTGACTGAGCATGATGTGGGTGCTCCTCGGTATATAGAACTCGGGAACGTTTTCGGAAGGGGTATAGGGGCGCAGTCTCATGATATCGAAGGTAATGGATGCCCCAATGATCAACAGAAGCAGCGCTGCAAGGAACAGCAGGGAGTTGCGCACCCGAATCCGTATTTTTCCCGGCCGGCCATTGCGGTTTGCTGTAGTAGGTGCTGTTTCTGTCTGCTTCTGTCGCTTCATTAAATAACCCTGTATCTGATCGCCGGATGGTGCGCTGTAGTCTGCGTCTGTTTCAGAAATTGTAAATTGTAAGCGGCATGTAGTCAATTGCATTTCCATACGCACGGTATAGTCAGGGAGAATCCGGTTCCGGTTCTGGCCGAATGAACCTACTGCATGCAGGAATAAAAAAAAATGAAAATTTTTGTTGATGCTTGAGGAAATTATTTGTATTTTACAATCAGAAAATCATAAAACAAGTTGCAGATACTTCAGTGCGTTAGACAAGCCTTAGCGTTTGTGTGGCGCATATTCTGTGACAACGCAAAAATTGTAACAATAGAGAGGTTGAAAAATGGCTAAACAGCTGCAGTTTGATGAAAAAGCTAGACGCTCGTTGGTTGCTGGTGTCGAGAAGATTTCCAGTGCTGTAAAGGTGACTCTTGGCCCAAAGGGCCGGAATGTCCTTATCGACAAGAAGTTCGGAGCTCCCACGGTAACGAAGGACGGAGTCTCGGTAGCGAAGGAAATTGAATTGGAGGAGCCGTTTGAGAATATGGGCGCTCAGCTGCTCAAGGAAGTCGCTACAAAAACCAATGATGTAGCCGGTGACGGAACTACCACAGCAACGGTTCTTGCCTATTCAATTACCAAAGAGGGCATGAAGAGTGTAGCTGCAGGTATCAATCCCATGGGTATCAAGCGGGGTATCGACAAGGCGGTTGAGGATGCGGTAGAAGAGATCCGGAAGGCTGCCAAGGAGATCAAGGACAAGGAAGAGATTGCCCAGGTTGCCTCCATTTCAGCAAATAATGATCGGGAAATCGGTGACGAGATCGCAAACGCCATGGAAAAAGTCGGCAAGGACGGAGTAATCACTGTTGAGGAATCAAAAAATATTGAGACTTCCACCGATTTTGTTGAGGGAATGCAGTTTGATCGCGGCTATCTCTCCCCCTATTTTGCCACCAATCGTGACACCATGACTGCAATTCTTGAGGATCCGTTCATCCTCATCTTTGACAAGAAGATCTCAAACATGAAAGACCTTCTTCCCATACTCGAGAAAGTGGCTCAAGCCGGCAAGCCGATCCTGATCATTGCCGAGGACGTTGAGGGCGAAGCATTGGCAACCCTCGTAGTCAACAGCCTGCGCGGTACATTGAACGCCGTAGCTGTAAAGGCCCCCGGATTCGGCGACCGACGGAAGGCTATGCTTGAAGACATCGCTATTCTTACCGGTGGGCAGGTTATTTCAGAAGAGATTGGACTGAAGCTCGAGAATACCGATCTTGCTCAGCTTGGGAAGGCCAAGTCCGTGAAGGTTGAGAAGGAGAATACAACCATCATCAACGGTGCCGGCAAGGCCTCTGACCTGAAGGACAGGATTGCACAGATCAAGGTACAGATTCAGGATACAACATCCGATTACGATCGTGAGAAGCTCCAGGAGAGACTGGCCAAACTCGCCGGCGGCGTTGCTGTTATCAACGTAGGTGCTGCAACCGAAGTTGAGTTGAAGGAGAAGAAGCACAGAGTAGAGGATGCCCTCTCGGCAACTCGGGCAGCAATTGATGAGGGAGTTATCCCCGGTGGTGGAGTAACCCTTATTCAGGTTGTCAAGGCTCTGGAAAACAAGAATCTTGACGGTCTTACCGATGAAGAAGTAGTTGGTTACAAGATTGTTAAGCGTGCTCTTGAAGAACCCATCAGACAGATTGCAGCAAATGCGGGTCTCGACGGGTCAATCATTGCTGACAAGGCTAAACATGAGAAGAAGGGCATCGGATTCGATGCAGCTGCCATGGAGTGGGTTGACATGATCGGAGCAGGGATTATAGATCCTGCTAAGGTTACCCGGAGTGCCCTGCAGAATGCAGCCTCCATTGCCAGCCTCCTGCTTACCACTGAGTGTGCCATTACCGATCTTCCTGAACCGGAAGCACCAATGCCAGCCGGCGGCGGAGCCCCAGGTATGGGCGGCATGGGTGGAATGGGCGGCATGATGTAAAATCAAGCCGTGGCGGCATGATGTAAATTGGCCCAACGGACAATCCGTTTCATGCTCAGACATTGAACAATACCGGGTGTCATGATGATGCCCGGTATTTTTTTCGGATGGGAAACAGTAAATGCAGTGAGAGAATCCTTGACTAGCAACTCACTATCATGATATTTTTTCTCGATACTATCTACATAGATCAGCGAGGTTACCATTACTATGACAACATTCTTTTCTTCGCTGCCGTTCATTCTGGCAGCTCCGGACGGCGGTACGGCAGGTTCCGGCGGGTCAATGGTAACTACCTTCATAACCTTTGGGTTGATTATTGTCGTTTTCTATTTTTTGATCATCCGACCTCAGCGCAAGCGCGATAAAGATGCGAAAGCGATGATCAATGCAGTGAAAAAGGGTGATAAGGTAGTTACTATCGGCGGAATACGCGGCACAATCACCTCTGTGAAAGAGTCCACTGTTGTGATCAAGGTTGATGACACGACCAAGATCGAATTCAACAAGAGTGCCATTTCATCCGTTCTTAACAAAACCGATGAAGGCGGAAAGGCAGAGAAAGAGGCTCCGGCTGCAAAAAAGAGCACCAAAGCCAAGATTGCCGAATCCGAAGAGACAAAAAAGAGTAATACTGAAAAAGAAGAAGAGTAGGGTTAAGCACCCGTTTGTGCAGACCTCCGAAGCATCAGTCCCAGCAGTTGCCTGGCGGTGACTGATGCCGACCTGCGGGGTGGCATGAATAAAAAAACTCGATTGGAGTAGCTATATGACTAAACGAGGACGTTTGATCGTCGTACTCCTGGTGCTTATTGTGGGCGGGTATTTTCTGTATCCGACTTTTTCCTGGTATTTTTTCGTTCCCCAGGAAACAAAGGACTTGGCAGCAGGATCTAAGGAACAGATAAAGGAATTTGCCAGAGGGCGTGCCGCCCAGGATATGCGGACATTGATCGGTCTCGTAGAGAAGGATGCCGATGCACCGATCCCTGATGACTTTTCCTATCTGAAGAAGCTTGCCCGTGATAATTACCGGGCTTCCGGCAACACCGTTCCTTCGCAGTGGAACATAGCTGCCCTGCTCAACGGGTTCGGGAGCCAGCAGGAGTTCTTTGCTGCTCTGGAGCAGTACTATCGAGATGATCTGCTTGCCATGAAAGAACGCAGTGAAAAGGCGCTCCAGCTCGGTCTTGACCTGAGCGGTGGAATGAGCATCCTCCTTGAGGCTGACAGGGAAGCGTATGAGGAAAAGCTCGGGAGGAACGTCACTGACGCGGAAGTCTCGGATGCCGTTCAGCAGGATCTCGAGATCCTCAACAACCGTATCGACCAGTTCGGCCTGACCGAACCTGAACTGCGCCTGCAAGGAACCAGCCAGATCCTGGTTGAGATACCCGGTGCTGCCGACCCGGAACGGGTTAACTCCTTCCTCAAAGGTAAGGGCAGTCTGGCCTTTCATATCGTGGACAGTGAAGAGACTGATAAGGTTGTGGCCTACTATGCCGAGAATCCTTCAGAGAAGTATAACAACGACGGCAGTCTGCGACAGCCCGATTTCCTTCCTGCCGGAAGGGTCGTAGCCGGGGTATATACTCCTGATCTTTACGGTATCGATGAAGAGACAGGGATAAGCGTAGTGTATGAAGAGGTTGGACTGGACGGAATCCATATTATGGAGGCTGTGACAAGCAGTGATCCGATCACAGGCCAGCCGGTCGTGAATTTCCAGCTCGACAACACCGGAGGAGAGATCTTCTATAAACTCACCTCCACCAATGTCAACAAGACCCTAGCAGTGGTCATGGATGGCAAGGTGAAGGCGCAGGCAGTAATATCGGAAGCCATCAGGAACTCGGTGCAGATGCGCGGGTTCTCATCCGACCAGGCTTCGGATCTTGCCATCGTACTCAAGACATCGGCTCTGCCGATAGCCCTTGAAGTGGCCAACCAGCAGGCGGTTGGGGCCTCTCTCGGTGAGGATTCAGTAAGACAGGGACTCAATGCAATAGCTGTGGGTTTTGCCCTTGTAATTCTCTTCATGGTGCTCTACTACCGTAGGGCCGGCCTGATTGCCGATCTGGCGCTGATTCTGAACCTGGTAATTATTACGGCTGTCCTCTCGGCGTTTAACCTGACCCTTACCCTGACCAGCATAGCCGGTATCATCCTGACTGTCGGTATGGCCGTTGATGCCAACGTCATCATCTTTGAGCGTATCAAAGAGGAGTATCGACTGGGGAAATCGGCTGAGGCTTCGGTCAAGGCAGGCTTTCAGAAGGCTTTCTGGACGATCATGGATGCCAATATCACAACCTTTATAGCTGCTTTGGTGCTTGCCCAGCTCGGAACCGGGGGAGTCAGGGGATTCGCCAACACATTGGCGACCGGTATTGTCACCTCGATGTTCACGGCCCTCTTTGTCTCGCGGCTGATCTTTGACTTCTTCATCCAGAAGGTCAAGATAAGCAGTCTCCGGATAAGCTGGAGGATCAAATGAAAAACAATCAGATAATTCAATTTACAAAATACAGATTCCTCTTTTTCGGGCTCTCCCTGCTGCTGATTCTCGGTGGTATCATCGGGATGTCGGTACAGGGCGGTTTCAACCTGGGGATCGATTTCCAGGCAGGCTTGAGCCAGCGGGTTCAGATAGCTGACCAAGCCCTCTCTATCACCTATGACGGGGCTGACGATGTGACCCTCAATGTGGTGAACGGGAATCTTGTGGTGCGGGTCAGCAATGAATCGGGAGTTGTTCCGACGACTCTCTCCGCTGCGGCGTATCCGACGATCGGAGATCTTGCAGAGGCGCTGAACGGCTTTGCGGATGTCAATGCCACTGTTGTAGGGAAAGCTACTGCAGGCAGCAACACCATAACAGCAGGCCTCAGTATGCCGCTGACGCTTTCGGCCGCTCCTTCAGTTATCCATGTAAAGAATACAGATGCTGATTTTATCACCATCGATATGGTGCGTAGCGCCCTCGATTCCGTTACGGGATCTATCCAGGTGCAAATAGTCGGCAGTGATATCGATCAGGAGTTCCAGATCCGGGTTGAGGCAGCCAGTGAAGGGGTCAAAGAGGTTCTGGAGGAGGAGGTATCCTCCCTTCTTAAGGAGGCCTTTGGAGACGGTTCAGTAGTGGTTAAGCAGTCGGACTATGTCGGTCCCAAGTTCTCCAACCTGCTGACCTACCGGTCGGTGATCATGGTGGTTGTTGCCCTTGCCCTTATCATGGTCTATATCTGGGTCAGATTCCAGTTTGCTTCGGCGATATCGGCAATAGCGGCCCTGACCCATGATATCCTCATCATGCTGGGATTCATTGCCGTACTGCGGCTGGAAGTGACAACGACGACTATTGCAGCAGTCCTGACCATAATCGGGTATTCACTGAATGATACGATAGTAGTGTTTGACCGGATCAGGGAAAACACCAAGCTGATGCGCGGTAAGACGGTAGAGAGAATTGTCAACACCAGTATTACCCAGTCACTAAGCCGGACGCTGATTACCTCATTGACGACGCTGTTGGCGGTTCTGCCCCTCTTCATCTTTGCCAAGGGTTCGATACGGCTCTTTGCCCTGAATCTGATTGTCGGTATCATTGTCGGTACCTACTCATCCATATTTGTCGCTTCCCCGATTCTGCTGGCGATTACCAACTACAATCTCAAGCGTAAGGCCAAGCATCTAGGGAAGGACCCGGCTGCCGTTCTGGCAGACCAGATCAATACCGAATCCGGAAAGGAAGAAGCTGCAGTGATCAGTGAGATTGAGATTCCCACGGCACAGCGGAAGCTCAAGGGAAAGAGACAGAAGAAGTAGTTACAAATACAATAATCCAATATTTTGGTCCAAAGGAAAAACCGCCCAACAATAAGGGCGGTTTTTTTACAACAGCATGTAGCAATATCACAATAATCTCAATTTATTACGTACTAAGATGGACAAATATCTGTTTTTTAGGACTTCCTGCACGGGATAACACATCTTACCATTTGTATATACAGCTGAAACAGGTGGAGATATCATGAACGGGAATTACATAAGTCATAGGGCAACAGGCAGAAAGAAAAATGTAGTAGTACTTATATCCCATGATACTGGGCAGTATATAAGCCCTTATGGAATTGATACCGTACATACCCCAAATTTCGAAAGGTTATCAAAAACATCTCTTTTGTTCACAAATGCTTTCAGTTGCTCTCCACAGTGCAGTCCTGCGCGAGCAGCGCTATTTAGTGGCCAATATCCTCACTCTGTTGGCGTTATGGGTAACATCGGAGAAGAGCACGGGTGGTGTTTCCCTGAAACACAGCGACATGCAGGAAGAATATTTCAGGATTCAGGATATGAAACTTGGTTACTAGGTCTTCAGCATGAAACCTGGAGAGACGTACATGGTCTTGGGTTTGATGAGGTGCAAGTTGGATTTCCAATTGCAGATGCTGCAGAGCATATTGAGCAATTACTTGCTAAAAAAGATCCCAACAAACCCTTCTACTGCCAGATAGGATGCCATGAAACACACAGACCATACAGCAGGTTTGGAGCAGTAGCTGACAGCAGTCATGGAGTTTTTCTGCCAGAAAACCCGATAGACGGAGCTGTTTTAGAGCATGATATGGCAGCCTTCCAGGGAGCTGTTAGGGTCCTGGATACCGGTGTAGGAAGAATACTGGATACTCTGGAAAGCTACTGCCTAATGGACAATACCATAGTGGTTATTACCTCAGACCATGGCATAGCAATTCCACGGGCAAAGGCCACCCTCTATGATCCCGGATTAGAGGTATTTCTCATGATGCACGATCCTGAGTATACCAGTTCATATAATGCCAGATATGATGGGTTAATAAGTCATGTAGATGTCCTGCCAACAATTCTGGAATTATGCGGACTGCAAACGGAAAAACAAATGCAAGGTGTTAGTCATAAGTCAGTGATTGATGGCTCAAGCAAAACCGTTTTAAGGAATCAGGTATTTAGTGAGAAATCATTTTTCCACCAATACGATCCAATGCGATCCGTTAGGACCGAAAGGTTCAGATATATTCAGAATTTCGAATTGCAAAGGCATCTGGAGATTCCCTCAGATTTTCTAAATAGCGTAGATAATAGACTGGATTATTCCAGCCCCTATATGAAGGGACATCCGCAGGATGAATTGTATGATGTAATTGATGACCCAGGACAAATCAATAATTTAGCTAAAGATCCGGATTTTATCAGCATAGTTGCAGTTATGAAAAAGACATTGCTCGAATGGATGAAAGAAACTTGTGACCCTCTTCTCGAAGGACATATTACCAGTCCGTATCATGCGAGGGTAGTTAAAACATTGTTAGATGCGAAATAGGAATTTCTCTTTCCTAACAAACTATAACTTCTGCCTATGTCTGAGCCTGAAATTTCTTGGCGAAAGGCCGTGCATCTTCTTGAAAACCGTATAGAAATATTTCTCATTTATCCAACCAATTCTGTACATGATGGTTGATATTGACAGATTTGTGGTAATGAGAAGATTCTCTGCGATGTTCAATCGATATTCCTTGATATAATCGGCAAATGAAGTGAGCTGTATCCGCTTAAAGGTCTTTCCGAGATATTCTGGAGAGTATCCGAAAGTATCGGCAGCAGCTTTCAGGCAGAGATTAGTGTCAGAGTAATTATCGACGATATATTGCTTAAGTGAGTCGACAAGAGTAACGTCCTTACTCTTTTTTCCACTCTCCAGAATATTCTCCACCTGCTTCAGGAAAAATTGGAACTCATTCTGAATTTCAGATAACAACTCCTGATTACTGATCCTGTTATTTAGGTCATTAAAGTTTATCCTGAAATCATATAAGCCCTTCTGTTCCAGCAATTTCAGCTCATCATACACCCTAATTATTAAGTAGGAGATCCCATAATGGATCACATCAACCGAGTAGAGCTTGAGGTTTTTAAAATATTGGATAACAAAGCTTTGCAGCAATTGATACTTTCTAGACAGCAGTGATTGGATGATATCATTTGCTTCATTCTGTAAATCAAATACAAGTACTCTTTTTCCCAATATTTCTTCGGTAATAATTGAACCATAATCATTGAGAAGTTTATACTTTGACAGGGTTGCCAACTGTGCTTTCCCATCAGGAACAGCAGTAATATGATTAAATGGATTGCTCAATGAAATGGTGATGGATATGTTGAGCTTCTCGTATGCAAACTTCTGTATCCGCTTCAGGATTACAAGCAGGTTCTCTTTTATTGCTTTTTCCGCATTACTCTTTACAGTTGACACAATACCGACTAGAGAAAAATCATCAACAATTGCAATTTCACAACAGTATTCTTCCTTAATTGGTTTCCGAGACAACTCCTGAAGACCTTTCAGGATAGAGATCTGCTCATCTTTTGAATAATTGTCAATGAACTGATAGTGTTTATCAATATCTATGTAAAATAAAATATAGCAGTCTCCGAAACAGATATCCAGAACGATATTATCATAATCATCATTTGAGTTTGGTATGAAGTCTCCATTAAGGAGGTCATTCAGAAGCATCTCCTTTTTTGAGGCGGTAAGGGAATCTTCAATCTTTTCCAGCCTGGAGAATTTTGAGATAGAGAGACTGAAGAAGCTGTTCAGTGAGTTGCTGAATGTAATAGACTTTGCATCTGCAGTTTCCCTAAAAGGGTGCAGGATAGAACGCATTCGCTCAATGGGATTGAATAATTTGTTAGTGATAAACAGTGATAACAATATCCCCATAATGCTGAATACACCGCTGACAAACAGGACCCAGTTTCTGTTTGTTATGATATTTGCCATAAACGAGCGTGATGGTTTTAGGCTGATTAAAAACCAATCGGGATTATCCATTCGTATATATGATGCTACCTGTCTTGAATTGTTCCATGATGTATATATCACTCCTTCCCTGGTCTTTGCAGCTTTGATTTCAGTAAGCAGATCCGTATGATAGAAATTTACTATGTGACTCTCTTCATCATCATTTGCTATAACCAACCCAGAATCATTCGTTATATACAAGTCGGTGTCGCCAAACTGCTTATCAATTTGCGTGTCGTGAAGGAAGTTAGTTAACCAATTTTTTTCAATGTTGATAATAATCGCTTTGTCCACAATATTATTATTGAAATTTTTATCAACTAGAAAGTAACTGTAGACTTCATTGGAAGTGCTGGTTGGATCTGTGAGGTTAACAATTTTTCGGGGGATAGGTCGTAAATCCTTCAAATTATCAATATTCTTCACAAAATTAACAGCCTCATAATCAAGAAAATCCTGCGTGTCACGTATACTGTTGACTTTGCCGAAGGTATACACTTTTTCATGAATTCCATCATAGACATAGAGAGAGTGAATGAGAGGGTAAGGAAGAATGCGTTGGTTCACCATATTGTAAATTTCAGTAATCTCAATTTCACGCAATGGGCCCTCTAGTAATCTGCTAATATTGTAGTCGGAATAGAAGCTGTTTGCTATTGATGATGTTATCGAATGCATTGATTCAACAGAGCTTTCGATCTGGCGCAACAGGGATATATCATACTTTTCAATAATATTTTGTAGGCTGTTTCGTGTAATATAATAATTCACAGTGCTTATACAACCGATAATGATGAAACACGCGGAGAAGTATTTAATAAATATATTCAGGTACAGTAACCTGGAAAAACGATCTCTTTTTTTGTGCCTTCGCAATAATTTCATACAAATAGTATACATCAGGTTATCTCTTTTTATAATTTGCAAACGGTTTTTTATGAGTTTTATCTAAAAATTGAACTTCAGCAAAGAGTAAAACAAACATTTTACGACTAACATGAACGTAAAACCGGGCTTACAGTGAGTTACATAATTCTACAGATGCGAGAAGGTCCATTAATGAAGAATCGTTTGGCGAACAAGACAATGAGCAAGACTATTGAGTACCTGATACTGGCTCTCCCGGGTGTCTTTTTTTTGTTCATAATTCATTACCTTCCCCTGCGGGGAATTGTCCTAGCCTTTAAGGATTTTCGGTATGATAAAGGAATATGGGGAAGCGATTGGATAGGTTTACAGAATTTCAAGTTTCTATTTGAGTCGGTAACTGCGTTCAGAATTATTCGTAACACCTTGCTCTTGAATGCAATCTTCATTATCACGTCTATTGTAGGTTCTCTGATTATTGCACTGATGCTCTATCAGATCAACAAGCGATACCTCATTAAGATATTTCAGACAAGTATGTTCTTACCATATTTCCTTTCCTGGCCAGTTGTATCATTCATTACATTTGCATTCCTTAATGCTGATCTGGGAATACTGAATCACATAGCAACGTTTTTTGGACAGGAATCTATACTCTGGTATAATAATCCAAGTTACTGGCCGTGGCTATTGACGGTTATACATTTCTGGAAAGTTGTTGGATACAATGTGATCATCTTCTATGCAGCCATGATGGCAATCGATAAGTCGCTTTTTGAAGCTGCCCAGATTGATGGGGCAACCAACTTTACCATCAATATGAAAATAATAATACCCTCAATTGCTCCTGTAGTGGTCATGATGATCCTGATTAAGCTGGGAAGGATCTTCTTTGCTGATTTTGGCCTGTTTTTTATGGTCACCAGGGATAGTGGATTGTTATACCCAACTACAGATGTGATAGACACATTTCTCTTGCGAACAATCAGGGTTACTGGAGATATCGGAATCGGTACAGCCGTTGGCCTCTATCAGTCCGTTTGTGGCCTGCTACTTGTACTTCTCTCGAATTATGCAATCAAGAAGCTAAGTCCAGGAAATGAGATGCTCTGAAGGATGAATGAATATGAATGAAGCAGCACATAAGAAAATAGTAATATCTCTTTTAATACTCTTTACCGTAATTTGCATATACCCAATAGCGGTAGTAGTATCAATATCGGTATCAGATATTCATGATATCTATGATGTCGGTTATCGTCTCATTCCCAGAAAATTCAATTTCAGTGCTTATACGTTCATATTTAAGGCTCCAGATCAATTGCTCAACAGCTACAGAGTATCAATTATTGTCACAGCATTGGGGACTGTATCCAGCCTGCTCATAATGAGTATGCTTGCATTCCCCATGTCCCGTAAATCATTTAAATATCGACGTATAATAACAGCATTCGTCTTCTTTACAATAATCTTCAATCCAGGCCTGGTACCATGGTACATAAACATATCCCAGACCCTTGGTTTGAGAAACACGCTGCTTGCATTGATTGTCCCGTATCTGGTATGGGGATGGTTCACCATGCTCTTGAGAACCTTCTTCCAGTCAATACCTGAAGAGCTATATGAATCTTGCGAGATGGACGGAGCAAACCAGTTCACAATATTCTTCAGAATTACACTCCCGTTATCAAAGCCGGCATTGGCATCAGTGGGATTGCTCAGTTTGCTGCGCTACTGGAATGACTGGTTTCTCGGGCTGTTGTTCACAAACACAAATGAAATGATGCCTTTGCAACTCTGGCTGTACAATATCATGGTTAATATAGAAGAGATGTCCAGGGTTGCAGCAGATGCTGGAATAATTGAGACGGTTAATTTTCCTACCGAATCGGCTAGGATGGCTATGGCAGTTCTCGATGCCGGACCTGTGCTGATTATCCTACCGTTCTTTCAGAAATACTTTGTAAAGGGGATCACTGTTGGATCTGTTAAAGGTTAATAATCCCAATGTATGGGATAATAATAATTGGAGGTTTTTATGAAAAAGACATTGGCTATTGGGATCATGGTGGTACTGCTTTTTGTTTGCATTCCCTTGGTTGCGAACGGAAACCAGGATGAATCACCAGCGGCAGAGGTGACAGAGATTAAATGGGCATTGCGGATCAATCCCGAATCAGGTGAAGAGGATGTTGAACAGGCAATGAATGAAATTCTAGAGCCTAAACTCGGTATTAATGTTGATATTCTGCCCCTGACTAAGGGTGAGTTCACCCAGAAGCTTAATCTACTTATGGCATCAGGTGACGATCTGGATGTTACGTTTATCGGCTCCAAGGCATGGGGAGGAAATTTCTATCAGGTGGTTTCGAAGGGGGGGCTGCTTCCTATCAATGATTTACTGGATGAGTATGGACAGGGAGTGAAGGAGATGATCCCGGAGAAGTACTGGGATGCAGTAAAAGTAAACGATTCCATCATGGCTGTTCCGAATTACCAGATCCTTGCCCGTCAGAATGGTTTTAGGGCTCAGGTGAGATTCCTGGAAAAATATGGGTATGATATGTCTGATTGGACAGAAATTGAAGATGTTGAACCGTTTCTCCACGATATTAAGGAAAATGAGCCTAAAAACGTTATTCCCTGGTTCCTAACAAAGTTAGGCATTTGGGACAACTCCATGCACTACTATGGGTTGGATGAGGTGGCAGATACCAAAACCCCCGGAGCGATCCGCTTTGAGGATACATCATTACGCGTCGTCAATCAGTTTGCAACAGCAGAATTCGAGCAACATGTTCGGCTTATGCACAAATGGTATGAGGCTGGGTACATCCAGAAAGATGCAGCGGTTATCACCGATATGGCAGGTGTTGCCAAAACAGGTAACGTAGCTGTGGACTGGGGAAGTCATAAGCCGGGAGGCTTGGAAGATCTGAAAACACGTAACGGTGGTAACGAAGTAGCAGTAAAAATGCTTGCTACCCCCTTTGTCAATACTAATAGCATAGTTGTAACGTTGACAGCCATAGCAAGGCAGTCAGAGAATCCCGAAAAAGCCATGCAGTTCATCAATGAGATCAATACTAACAAGGAGCTGTATAACATAGCAGTATTTGGTATTGAAGGGGTAAATTACAACAAAGTTGATGAGAACAGGATTGCATTGATTGAGAACAGTGGTTGGTTTCCAAATGCAGCCTGGGGTATGGGTTGTCAGTTTAATGCATATCTTTACGGTGACCAGCCTGATAATGTCTGGGAAGAGACAATAGCACTGAATGAAAGTGCCACGGCCTCTCCTCTGTTGGGGTTTGTATTTGATCCTTCTCCGGTGAAAAGTGAGATCAACAATGTATTGAGCATTTATGACATGTATGCACCCTCTCTCATGACAGGTACAGCAGACCCAGATGTGCTCTTACCGGAATTTATTCAGAAGATGAAAGAGGCCGGATCTGAAAAAATCATTGCCGAGATGCAGAAACAGCTTGATGCATGGCTGAAGAAGTAAGCAGATTATCTGTAAGTATCGTGGCTGCAGCTGATTATCGCTGCAGCCATAGTTCAAACTGTTATACGGGGAATCCTGCAAAATGAATAGTGAATATGATGTGTGTATCCTTGGTGCCGGCTCAGGGGGATTCGGGGCAGCATATGCAGCGGCCAGAGAAGGATTACAAGTTTTGCTGGTCGAAAGGCTGAATCATCTGGGGGGTAATATTATTGCTTCTGGAGTTACTCAGTGGGAACCAGTAACTGGCGGGACGGGAATACCCTTTGAGATATATACACGACTCAGAAGGAATCCCAGAGCTGTTGGTATCTACGGATATGGAAGGCATATGCATTGGCCCTCTGGAAGGGGATTCCCCGGAGGTGAATTTGTTTGCATGCAGAACAAGAACTATACAGACACATTGTTGCGGCATGGCGGCGATTCCATTAGGCATAATGAAGAGTTCTTCAGAAAGAAGGTATTTGGAGTTGTGTTTGAACCGATAAGTTATGAAATAGAGCTCTGGAGGATGCTTCATGAGACTGGATACTGTGATATCAGGACCAGGACAACAATAAAGCAGGTTACATGCCTTGATGGCAGGATAGAAACTGCCGAATTGAGTGATGGCAGTTATGTTCGGGCTCGCTATTACATAGATGCTACTCAGGATGGAGTGCTTGCCGAAATGTGCAACTGTCAGATGTTATATGGCCATGAAGCAAAGGCAGTTTTCAATGAAGCCTCAGCTTTAGAGATTGCAGGAAATGATATTAACGGGGTTTCCTTGATGTTCCGCATACGGAGATGTGTGAATCCGAAGCCTGCGAGTCTTCCAAGATCAATACCTAAAAACTGCTGGTGGAGGGAATCATTTCCCATTGCAGCATTTGTACAGTATCCGAATGGTGATTTCAATGTAAATCCACTGGTCACCATGGAAGGAGCTGAGTACATGAGCATGCCCCTTTCTGATGCCAAAGAAGAATGTATTCGTCGTACATACGCTATATGGCGATCATTTCAGGAGAGTTTCGATGAGTTCCTGGAGTATCGCCTGATACATATTTTCAGTACTCCGGGAGTCAGGGAGTCAAAAAGGGTGAGTTGTGAATACATGCTTTCAGAAGATGATATCACTACAGGGATATCACATCAGGATCACCCAGATATCATCGCTGTTTCTGATCATGCTATGGATGTTCACAGCACCAATTCTAGAGGGTGTGTTGAACTTGATGAGCCGTATGGTATCCCATTTAGATCTCTTCAGCCGAAAGGAATGAGTAATCTGCTTATGGCAAGCAGGGCATCAGGATTCAGCTCTATTGCCGCATCAAGCTGTCGACTGTCACGGACAATGATGCAGCTTGGCCAGGCGGCGGGAACAGCTGCTGTAATAGCATCCAGGTATAACAGGGACTTCCAGAAGTTACCCGTTGAGGAGTTGCAACATGCATTGCTGAAACAGCATGTACAGCTGGGATGGCCATGTGAGAAATCAATAGTGGAATATATGCAGTATACCGAGGAACTTGGTTATGAAGGCAGATAAACGTCCAAATATCCTAATCCTTTATTGTGACCAGCTCCGTGCGGACAGCCTGGGATATGCCAGTGGCGGTAGGGTAAAAACACCCAGCATCGATTCACTTGCAACTGATGGAGTGCAGTTTTCTCATGCATATACTCCATCACCGGTGTGTGTACCAGCTAGGGCCAGCATGATGTACGGTCAGTATCCCAATAAGACATTATGTTCAGCAAACAGTTGCAATATGCCAATGGATGGAAGGCCCTCATTTGTAGAGAGGCTGACAAATGCAGGGTATGTAACCCATGGAATCGGAAAGTGTCATTTTACACCTGATTTGAATGCTTTGAGAGGATTTGAAACCAGGGAAACTCAGGAAGAAATTCGTCGAACAGTAGAAGAGGATGATTACCTCTCATTTCTTCGTGCGAACGAACAGGAGATACGAGATCCCCATGGTACCAGGGCAGAGATGGTATATTACCCTCAAAGTTCTCAGCTGTCACAGGAATATCATCCGACTCAATGGATAGGGGACAGAAGTACGGCTTTTATCAATGAGCAGAAAACAAATGATAAACCCTGGTTCCTGTTTTCCAGCTTTATCCATCCTCATCCGCCATATGCTCCACCATCCCCCTGGGATGTGCTGTATGATGTAGATGCTGTAGGGGATGCCTACATCCCACGTGGGCATGAAACGATGCAGAGCAGGCAGAACCAGACACAACTTGAACACTACTATATTGATAGTAATCAAGGCAGAACCTTCTGGAAAATACTACGCTCACGGTATTATTCCTGCATCTCCTTTGTCGATTATCAGATTGGGAAAATAATCAAGACCCTAAAAGAAACAGGCCAATATGATAATACTGTGATTATATTCACCAGTGATCATGGTGATATGCTTGGTGATTATGGATTGGTGGGGAAGCAGAATATGCTCAACGCTTCAGTATGCATTCCACTAGTCATGAAGCTGGTTAGAAATCGTAATTCCGGAGAAGTGGTAACCACTCCAGTTTCCCTTGTCGATATAGCTCCTACATGCCTGCAACTGGCTGGATGTTCTGAAAATCCATCATACTACGATGGGATTGACCTACATGATGTCATACATCGTAGGGAATCCTATACGAACCGAACAGTATTTTCCCAATTCCGTCATGGTGATCATGCCACATATATGGTTGCAGACAGTAACTGGAAATATATTCTCCGTTGTGCTGAAAACAAGGAATACCTGTTCAATATCAATGATTTTGAGGTTGATGAGAATAATTGTATCTATGATGAGAATCAACAAATAACCCGTATCAGAAGGTTGCTGGAAGAGTATATCGGAAACACAAGCGGACCGGCAGATGACAATGCAACTGACAATGAATATGATGCGCATTTCATGAATAGAAATAGAAGCCGTAATCCATGGGCAAATTATATTACCAACTCATGAGCTAAGACAGCGTAATGAAGGAAACTGAACAACAATACAATGTTATACATATTATTTCAGATCAGCATAACTATCGCTGTATTGGTGGAAATGAAGACCTCTTAGTCCATACGCCCAATCTGGATGCCCTTTCAGCTGAAGGAGTAAGTTTCAACAATGCGTACACAGCAAATCCGATATGTACCCCAAGCAGGATATCACAGCTTTCTGGTCAGTATTGCCACAATCATGGATATTTTGGCCTATCGGGTCCAATCCCGCAAAACCACCTCCCAACATATCTGGGGAATTTCAAACGCTCGGGCTACAGGACTGCGGCTATTGGGAAGATACATGTCCCCGATGATCCGCTAAATTGGCTGGTGCATCAGAATGATGTTGATGTGTTCAAGGATTGTTACTTTTCAGTAAATGGTATTCCTTATAAGAATACGCCATATTTCAACTATCTTAAGGGTCGGGGAAAATATTCTCTGGAAGATAGCCATACGTTTCCGGAAATTTCCGCATCAGGGTGCAATCATGACGATGCCCGTATATCTCACCTGCCATATGAAGATAGTGTTGAAGCATGGTGCATCAGAGAGGCAGTGGATTTCATTGTAGGCTGTGAAGAGTCGCCATTCTGCATGCAAGTTTCTTTGCCTCGACCGCATGCATGCTATACCCCAGCAAAAAGATTTTGGGATATGTATCCTGAAGATATTCCAATTCCTGAACAATTTTCAGTCAGAAACACACTTCGCCCGCCGCATTTCCAGCATATGGTACAGAAGAACAGTGATAATAAGGGAGTATTTGAACCAAAGAGCTTTATGGAAATGACAAAACGACGATGGAGAGGGTATTTGGCATCTATTACGCAAGTTGATTATGCCATCGGTGAATTAATTGAATTTCTTAAAGAGAAGAACCTAATGGAACAAACTATTGTCATCTATACCTCAGATCATGGCGCATATACTGGGAACTATGGAATTCCGGAAAAGGCTCCGGGAATATGCAGTGAAGAGGTCTGTCGCATACCTTTTATCTGGAAAGGTCCTGGAATACAGAGGAATCTGAAGCAGAATCAACTTGTTGAGAGTGTTGACCTTGTTCCCACACTCTTCACCTTATGCGGTATTGATAGTTCTCAATGCACAGATGGAACGGATTTATCACGATTGCTTAGTGGCTCCCTGGATTCGGTAAAGGATGTAGCTGTAACAGAAAATCCATGGAGTAAAGCAATCCGCTTTGAGAATTGGCGTTTTGTGCACTATCAACCAGATATGTTTGGTGATGATGATATTGGTGAGCTCTACAATCTTGCTGAGGATCCGAATGAAAAAAACAATCTCTACTATGATCCTGAATACATACATGTTGTGCATGTTGCGCGCAGGAAACTACTGGAATGGCTAATAAAAACCAAACGAAACAGAACGACATGGCCTGCAGTTTCACGCAACTCGGACCGTACGAATAATTATGTCAATGCTAAGGACGGGACCGAGGCAAACGGCTTTGGTCCGGAATTACGTCTTAAACAGAATCAGAGGAATTATCTGTAGAAGGAAAACCATATGCAATTATCAAAAGACAAAGTTGAGGCTGCACTAAGCGGGAAGTCCTATGACATACCACCTCTTGGCCTCTATGCCGTGGACCATGAAATAGTATCTCAGGTAATCGGACGCAAATCGATTGTGAGAAATCAGGTGGAAATGCAGCTGCTGTTCTGGGAAGGCCTTCATCAGGAGGTGGCTGAACGCTGGAAAGAGGACCTTTCAGATTTCTATACCAAAATTGATTGTGCAGATATCATTACCTGCAGAGAAGCAATTCTGATGCCGCCAAAAGAGTGCAATGTATCCCCATTGACATGGGTAGATCCCAGACTTGAGCGAAACAGTTTACCAGTTCCCCGAAAGATAGCTGATAACCTTTGGGAAGATTGTGATGGCAGGGTGTATAAGTGCATCCCTGAGAAGAATGAAGTCTTCATTGTTGACGATCCAACTCTTACTGATGATCCGAATTTCTATACCGAAAAAATGGTGATAGAAGGGCTTCAGAACTCATACTCTACCAGTATAGATGCATTTGAGTTCGAAATAATCGATTACATCATTGAGAAATTTGGTGATTCCAGATTCATCATCGGGCCAAGTGGAGGCAGAGTCATAATGGCGGAAGTGGGCGGTTTTGTTACCAGCCTGATGCTGCATGCGCTGAGTCCTAATGTCATAAAGACTTATAATGCTGAAACTGTACGACTTCAGAGTATGCTGGATGAACAATACATTCGCAAGGGACAGGATGCCTGTCTGTTTGACCAGGATACTGGGGGAACAATCGGTCCCCATCTTTCGAAAGAGATGTTTGATATGCTGGATAAACCATACATGAAGCAACGGATATCTCAGATCACACAGTTTGTTGAGCATGTGTTCATGCATAACTGCGGCAATAATCGAATTCTTATTCCATCTTTCATTGAAGCAGGTATTAGCTGCTATCAATCCCTACAGACAACTGCCGGTATGGATCTGGAGCAGCTGTCAAACGAATTTGCCTCAGAACTTATATTTTGGGGGGGGGTTCCGCTTGAGTTGTTGATTGACGGCACGCCTGAGCTAATAGAGGGTGAGGTTACCCAACTATTGGAAAGGATGGCAGGCAAACCATTCATATTAGGCCCAAGCCAGTCAATAGCAATGGGGACCTCCTATGATAACTTCATGGCAATGATTGATGCATACACTATGTATACCGGGAGTAAACATGAAATATAACGAAATTGATTGGGCAAGGACACGGGAGAGACAGCAGCTCTGGTTAGAGGGTAAGTTAAATGATCATATTATTCAGATAACAACAGCCGATAAAGCTAATTCTGCCTTAATTGATTCCGATGCTGATGAGATTACACAACGTCCCCACACCCATGAAGATGTAAAAAGGTGGTTTATGGATCCTATGATCAGAATGCAGAGAGAAATGCATCTGGCTGAAGCTGGAAGATATTACGGAGATGCTTTCCCAACAATTGATCTTGGACGGATCAACCTCATGCAGAGTGTCTATTATGGAGCGGAAACAGAATATACGCATCATACAATCTATGTGAAACCAATGCTTAAGGACAGTTGGGATAACTGGGAAGAGAGAGTTGTATTCTCTGAAGATAACGAAACTTTCCAACTGACCCTGAAGCAGGCAGATGCTGCTATGGAAATAGCCAACGGAAACGTAGCCATTACCATGATTGGCGGGTTTGAGGGACCCCTTGATAATACTGCTGCAGTACGTGGTACTGAAAACGCGTTGTTTGATGTCATGGAAAACAAGAATGAGGTGATGCAGCTTGAAAGACGCTTTCTTGATGATTTCACAGCAATCTATTCAACTATCTACAAGCGCATTCAGGGGAATGATAAGGGGGTCTGCCTCTGGGACAGGGTTTTTTGTGTCAACGACTCAGCACATTGCATGCAGAGTGACTTTTCCTGCATGCTCTCAACGGAACTCTATAAAGAGCTTGGATCTTGGTATTTGAAAGAGCAGTCTGAGATGTTTGATTATACAATCTACCATCTGGATGGTGCGAATGCCGCACACCATATTCCTCTGCTTGCATCCTTAGAAAACTTGAACTGTATTCAGTTTATCCACAATCACCATGGTGGAGATCTACTAACCTCAGAGGAAAATCTTGGTATCATACGGACTATCCTTGATACAGGCAAGAATTGTGAAGTATTTACATGGA
>CAZSBC010000009.1:0-35275 GCA_964605195.1 uncultured Spirochaetales bacterium
CTGCGCCGATGGTACTGCGTTTTCGTGGGAGAGTAGGTCGTTGCCAGACTTTTTTATTGTTTTGTCATTACATGAAAACCGCTCGAATAGAGCGGTTTTTCTATGGTGTGATCATTAACCTGACAGTACGCTTTGCAGTATCGTACAGCGAGACGGACTACAGTTGGCAGTCTGTCTCATGCAGCCCGATAATAAGCACTTCTCTCTCCACCTCCACCGGATAGTGTTGGCGACCGCATGCATGCAATCAGCTCTTTACCGCTCCCATGGTAATCCCTTCTATGAAGTACTTCCTGATTGAGAGCGAGAGAATGAAGATGGGAACCATGACCAGCAAACCGGCCGAGGCCATCTGTTCCCAAAGAATTCCCTTCTCCGAATTGAGGCTCATAAGGCCGACTGTCAGGGTAACTGCATCTCTCCGGGTCATGATGAGTGCAAACATGAACTCATTCCAGGACTGGATGAAGCAGAATGCGAATGATGTTATGATACCCGGCATAATGAGCGGCAGCGAAATATAGCGCAGCAACTGCACCTGATTGCAGCCGTCGATGATTCCTGCCTCCTCTATTTCCATCGGCATTTCATCTATGAAGCCCTTGATCATCCAGATAGCGAAGGGCAGGGTGAAGGAGAGGTTCAGGATCACCAGTCCCAGCCGGGTATCAATCAGCGAGAGCTGCCGGTATATGTTGAAGAAAGGCAGGGCAATGACTACCGGGGGTACGAACTGGCTTGATAGAACCCATACGATCAGCAGCGTCTTGACCTTGAAATTGAAACGGCTGAAGGCATAGGCAGCAAAAACACCCAGCAGCACGTCTATGGTTGCCGTTATGAGCGATACAATGATGCTGTTTACAACCAGTGGTGCGAAGCTCATCGGGGGCTTGAAGATGGATATGAAATTCTGGAATGTCGGCGTGAAGAAAATCTTGGTGGTGTAGGCATCCCTGGGAATCTTGAAGCTGGTGAGAATGAGCCAGAAGATGGGCAGGAAAATGAACACCAGGACAAATAGCCAGGTAGCCAGGCGGACAATACCCCAGAAGTAGTCTTCCCGTGTATATTTTTTCAGCATAAGTGTGCGCATGGTTTCACTCTCCTACCTGTTGGTTCTAATGACATTTTTCACATACAGAAATGCAAAAATGAAGAGGCCGGCAACCAGAAGGTATGCCATTGCCGAGGCATACCCCATATCGAAGAACCTGAAGCCAGTCTTGTAGATGAAATAGTTGACTGTTTCGGTTGACCGTCCTGGTCCTCCACCGGTCATGGTGACGACGGCATCAAACTGCCTGACGGAGAAGATGATCTTCAGCAGGGTTACCATGACGATGATTGGCTTCATCATGGGCAGAGTGATGAAGAAGAAGGTCTGCAGGGTGTTGGCCCCATCCACCTTGGCAACATCGAAGACCTGACTCGGCAGGGAATCCAGGGCTCCGATGAATACCAGCCCTATGTAGGGTGCCCATCCCCAGACCTCAGTGATGGCAAGCCAGAAGAGTGCCCAGCCGGGATCCCCAAGCCACACCACCTCCTTGAGGAAAGGGAATAATGTATCCAGCAGGGCATCAATGATACCGTAATAGGGGTTGAGCATGAAGCGCCAGCTGAACCCCTTCAGGGCCGGGGCCATAGCATAGGGGAGAATAAGGAATATCTTGAAAAAGGTGCTGAAGAGCCCCTTGCGATGCATCAGCAGTGCTATCATCATGGCTACGACAATCGAAAGGGCTACCGATACCACGGTGTAGATCAGCGTTACCATCACGCTGTTCCCAAAGTTTGCATCCCTAAATACCCTCACGTAGTTCTCGAATCCCACAAATTTACCCGGTGTGAGTGTTTTGTCTAGATGCCAAACCCTGAAACTGGTGATCAGGGCGTTGAAGAATGGGTAAAGGGTGGTTATTGCCAGAATCGTCAGTCCCGGTGCCAACAGTATAGTCTTTATATGTTTTCTGTGCATTGTTCATTCCTCTCTGAAGTAACCAGCTGTGTTATGGTATCAGCTGATACCGCAGAAATACATACCTGTGCTGCTATTTCTTATAAGAAAAAGGACGGTCAGGCACATACGTCCAAACCGTCCCAGTAGACTGAAACCGGAGATCAGTATCCGGCCCGTTCCATTACTTCCGCAACCTCTTTTGCAGCTGCATCCAGAGTGGCTTTTACCGGTGCACCGGTGGAAATATTGTTGATAGCAATCGCGAGAATATCGGATACTTCAGGCCATTCGGCAATCTGAGGCATGATTCTGCTTACCGCAAGACTTTCTGCGGCCGCAGCATGCATGCCGCCCCAAACATCATTGACTTCGGGATCGGTAAGGGTCGTAACGTGTACGGCAACATTGGTTGTCTGGGCAGGAATGCTCTTGTTCATGACAATCCCCTTGTCAATATCCTTGTTGGTTGCCCATTTGAGGAATTCCCAGGCAGCTTCCTGGTTATCAGAGCCCTTCATGATTGACAGGGGCATGCAGATAGCGTAGGTTGCTGCTCCCCGGCCTTCCCATTTCGGTACAGCGGTGAAGGCGACGTTATCATACACTGCTTCTGCAGCTTTCGCCTTGTCGATGAGGTTCGTGTACTGCCACCACCAGCTCATGAACATGGCCGACTCGCCCTGGACCATGGACTGCGCACTTGCATATTCATCGTAGGTGGTTGATCCCGGAGGAGCAGCCTTGAGCTTGGTCAACAGGCCGGTATAGCGCTCAGTCGCCTCAATGCCTTCCGGGCTATTGAAGATGGGGTTCCAGTCTGCATCGAAGATATCACCGTTGTTGCTCCAGAGATAGGTTATCCAGCCGAAGAGGTTCTGCCCGGCACTGCTTGCATAGTGCATGCTCATGCCGTAGGTATCGGTCTGCTCGGTGATTGCAACAGCAACGTCTTCCAGTTCCTTCCAGGTTGTGGGTACGTCCATACCGACTGTATCCAGCAGGTCCTCCCGGTAGAAGAGCAGCTGTGGGTGTCCTCTCCAGGGGAAGCCGTAGATAAGGCCATCATACGTCACTGCCTGCTGGAAAGCGGGCGGATAGCGGTCCATGTCTATGCCGGCCTCATCGATACTGTCACTGAGCGGTACAAGAAACTGCTTGATGGAGGGACCCCAGGAGTCTAGGTAGGTAACCACATCATAGGTTCCGGTCATCCCGACGCCTTCGGAGGTGATCTTCTCCAGCAGGGAGCCGAATGGTGTCATGTCGGCAACAACCTTGATGCCGGTCAGCTCTTCGAATTCATCAAAGCGGGCTTCAATGGCATTGTTCTTGGCGGCATTGTTCAGCATGACCGTCAGGGTTGTTCCCGCATACGGTTTCCCGCCCTTCAGGCCGTATTCGATTATTTCACCGCTGCCTTCACCTCCGGTCGCGGGAGCCTTGGCGTCATCCGACCCCTGGCTGAATACCGGCACGAAGCAGAGTATCGTCACCAGTAACAGCATAAGCACTCTTTTTTCCCATCTTTGTACGTTCATACATACCTCCATATTTAAATGATTACGTATTCAACTGTATGAATATCTTATCCATACAAGTACTAAAATTGTACGTCCTAACAATGCATCTGTCAACAATAAATGCCAAATATATTTTAACTAGTTATTATATAAGGGTATAAGTATTTGTCATTTATCAGCGTTTTTTCTGTATATAGCGATGTTAAACTGGTTACGTATGCACAAAGGGGATGATACGGTTCTTCTCTCTTTGCCTGATATCAGGTCAGCAGCTGCCTGGATCAACTTTCCGGCCGATTCCCGTGAGCGTGATAATCCAAGTGCAAAAATATCTATTATGGGGAAATTGATATTGACGTAGGGAAAGATCAGTGCTACATTAATAGTTGCCAAAAGAAACTAATGGAGGCAATATGAAACACAGGGTATCAATGC
This sequence comes from uncultured Spirochaetales bacterium, assembly GCA_964605195.1. Lineage (GTDB taxonomy): Bacteria > Spirochaetota > Spirochaetia > JABMQR01 > JABMQR01 > CAZSBC01. Next base: position 3,919 of record CAZSBC010000009.1, read on the forward strand.
TCCTCATCTGCATAGCGCTCGCAGCCCCTCTCTTTGCCGGGGGCGGCGGTGAATCGGATAAAGGGGTCGCTTTCGATCCAAACAGACAGTACACGGTAAGCATCGGCTGTTACGGTGACCTTGCCGCAGCCTATAAGACGGTATTCAGCACACCGGCATTCAAGCGCGCATATCCCAACATAACGGTGAAGTACCAGACCAGTGACTTCAACGGGCATCACAACCGGCTGACCACTGTCCTTGCCGCCGGCGAGTCAACCAATGAGATTGAGGCCATTGAGCTTGTCTATATCGCATCATTCGTTGACGGCGGACGGTTGACCAACTTCTCCAACGAAATCTTCGCCGGGGAAGAGGCGGTTGAGCACATCAACCCGGCAGCTGTTGCCATGGCAACCAGCTCAAAACGGGGGCTTGTCGCAATGCCGGTGGACATCGGACCGGTAGTCCTCTTCTATAGGGAGGATCTCCTGCAGGAGAGCGGCGTTGATCCCTCCGAAATTGAGCAGCTCTCCTTCTGGGAGGAGCTGATCGAGATCGGCAAACGGGTCACCCGTGATACCGACGGCGACGGTACCATAGATCAGTATGCCCTTCCCAATGCCGCTGAAGCTGCCCTCATCATGATCGGCGGCGGCAAGACCGGGTGGTTCTCGGAGGATGGGAAACCGCTGGAGCCGGCTGACAAGTATATCCATGCCCTCGAGCTTGCCAGACAGATCAGGGATGCCGGAATAGATGCCGATACGAGCGTGCACAGCGGGCTCGGTATCAGCGCGCTTTCGGATGAGGGTGAGTTCACCGTTGCCATGGTTCCTGCCATGACTGCTTTCGGCGGCGGGCTGAAACTCAGCAGTGCCGTGGATGTGAAGGGCTGGAGGGTCGCATCGCTGCCCGGAAGCGAGTCAGCTCTAGGCGGGGGCACCTTCCTGACCATCCCCGAAAATGTCCCGGCGGAGCAGAAGGCTGCCGCCTGGGAAGTGGTCAAGTATCTCAGCGGCAGCGCCGAGGCCCAGAAGATGATCTACACCCAGATATATGCTTTCCCCGTGCAGACGGAACTGTATGCCGATCCGGCTATGCGGCGTGGCGATGACTACTTCGGGGGACAGGATGTCTGGAGTGTCTATACCGATGCTGCAAACATGATTCCAACCTATGCCGTCAACGAAAACGACCCCATTGCAGACGGCATATGGGGAAACTCCGTTGGAGAGGTGCTCATCAACGATCTTGATCCGGAAGATGCCTGGCAGCAGGCTGTGAACCAGATCCTGGCGATAATCGACTGACACGTTTGTCACTAATCGGCTGAAACGACAGGCAGGAGGCCTATGAAGCGGACAGTGCGTAAGACAGTAAGCTATGCGTTTCTCATTATCATGTTCTTTCTCTTCACCTTTCCCTTCTTCTACATGTTTGTCCTGGCAACCTGGCGGACGCCGTATACGCTTCCTCCGCAGCTCTGGTTCGGACCTGAGCTGCAGGAGAATATTGCGGCACTGATTCGCAACGATTCGATAAACTTCCCGGTCAACTACATGACGAGTGTGGGGATCGCGGTTATCGGTACCACCCTGACGGTCTTCTTCTGCACGATGGGGGGCTTCGCCTTCGCGAAGTATGACTTCAGGGGCAAGAAGACAATCTTCGGGCTGATGGTACTGACCCTGGCGATTCCCGGCTTCCTCAATATCATTCCGTTCTTCAAGATGATGGTCTTCTTCCGATGGTACAACACCTGGCTGCCGCTGATTGTTCCCGGTATGGCCAATGCCTTCGGGATCTTTCTCATGACACAGTTTCTTGAGGAGGCTGTTCCGGGAGACCTCCTGGATGCGGCCAGGATAGACGGGGTCAGTGAGCTGGGGTTGCTGAGAAGGGTGGTCTTTCCGCTGGCCGGTCCCGGCATAGCAGTATTGGGGACCGTGAGTTTCATCGGAAGCTGGAATAACTTCCTCGGGGCACTGGTTATGCTGCCGGATCCCAGGCGATCCACGTTGCCGGTGGCCCTTTCGAGTCTGTTTGTGGCGGTCAGGGGGAATTACGGGGAGATGCTGGCTGGGAATGCCTTGGCGGTACTGCCGCTGCTGGTTGCATTCCTCCTGTTTTCGAAGAAGATCATTGCCAACCTCACGGCAGGAAGTCTGAAGGGGTAACCGTCTATGCGTATCGCTGACCAGAAAAAACTTGCTCCCTATATCTTCCTCGGGCCGTTCATTCTGCTGTTCCTCGTCTTCGGGCTCTATCCCATCGGATACTCGATCTTCATCAGTTTCTTTAAATGGACTGCCAACGGGAGAGAGGAGTTCAGGGGGGTGTCCAACTACGTCAAGCTCTTCACCACCGATCCCTTCTTCCTGAAGTCCCTTGGGAATACCATCTGGCTGATGTTCTGGGGATCCTTCCTGCAGCACTTTTTTGCCATACCGCTGGCGATTGCCCTGAACAACAAGGCCCGGCGGGGAAGGAATATCTTCCGGACAGCCTATTTTCTGCCCTATATCACATCAAGTGTCTCGATCACCATCATCTTCGCCCTGATCTTCGACCACAATTACGGCTGGCTGAATTACCTCATCACTAACCTGTTCAACGGCGAGTCGATCAACTGGCTGCAGGACCCGGCCTACATAAAACCTTCCCTGGCAATCCTGCTCAACTGGCGGTATATAGGGTGGAATGTGGTGATCTACGTTGCCGGGCTCCAGTCCATTCCCGGTGAGCTGTATGAGGCTGCCACGGTTGATGGGGCCAACCGCTTCCAGCAGCATATGCGCATTACCCTGCCGCTGCTGATCCCAGTAATTTTCTTCGCCATGACCATGAGTATTATCGGGGGGATGCAGGTATTCGAGGAGCCGTTCCTGCTTACCAAGGGTTATACCGCCATGGGCGGGACCGACAATGCCGGGCTTACCAGTGCCCTGTATCTGATGTTCAACGGCTTCAAGGCGGGGAGGTACGGCAAGGGCAGTGCCATCGCATGGACGCTCTTCCTGTTTATCATACTATTTACGGCACTCAACCGCTATATAACCCAGAAGATGAAAAACCGGTAACGGTAATGGAGGGATAGATGAAGAATACTGGAACCTTGCACAGAATCGCGCTGACAGCACTCATCCTTGGGATGCTGCTGGTCTCGGCGTCATGTCTGTCCACAACAGCCAAGCGGATCATCCCATCCCCCTGGACGCCGGAACTGAGCGATGCCGCCGGCCAGAAGATCGATCCGCCTGTCAATGAAGTGGTTCCCGTTCACTGGTTCAGTGACGCCCCGTCGATTGACGGCGACTTCAGTGAGTGGGAAGGCCTGTCAGGGGCAGTAACCCGGATTGTGGTGTTCGGGGTCTACCATGACCCGCAAGATGCCGAAGGATCCTTCGTATTGGCAACGGACGGGGATACGCTGTTCATATATGCCGAGGTGACCGATGACCTGGTCAACAGCAATCTTCTGCCCGGCTCCATGGCCTGGAGAAATGATTCGGTTGAAGTCTTTTTCTCAACCGATATATCACGGCATATAGGATACCGCAGGGAGGATAACCAGATACGAATTGTTCCGAGGAATCCTGATGATATGTTCGATTACGAACTTGCCGTAAATGATATCACGCAGACCGACAAGACTGAGGCTGCAGTTGTATTCACCGATACAGGATACCGGATTGAGGCGGCAATTGACCTGAAGCTGCTGCGGATCAGCGGACTGAGCCCGGGACAGCGGGTCAGGTGTGAGTTCCAGGTGAATGACGGGGATGATACCGAGCGTGACAGGCTGGTACACTGGATGAGCCAGAAGGACGACCCCTGGTATGATCCGTCGGTATGGGGCAATGGAAAAGTCGGGGAGGGCGAGTGATGAGTCTGAAGAAAATAGTTATACTGCTGTGCCTTGTCGTGCTGGTGCTCCCGCTTGCCGCAGAGGCCAATACTGTCAAAATCGTACAGGATGCCGGCGGGTTCCGGATATTCGTCGATGAACAGCCGTTTGAGGTCAAAGGGGTTGTCTGGAGCTTCACTCCCATCGGGGAGAACTACAACTACGACCTGTGGAGTCAGCCGGAGACCTTCATCCAGAATATGATTGATACCGATGCCCGCCTGATGGAGGAGATGGGGGTTAATACCATCCGTGTCTTTGACGATATCCCGCCTGAATGGGTCGAGTACCTCTATCTGCAGTATGGCATCCATACCATCATCAACCCGCTCTTCGGCCGCTACGGGATGCAGGTACGCGGCATCTGGCATCCGGTCACCGACTACAGTGACTGGTACACCAGGCTTGCCGTGCAGGAGGAGGCACTGGAGGCTGTGGAGAAGTACCGGGACGTGCCCGGGGTCCTGATGTTCCTTTTCGGCAACGAGAACAACTACGGCCTTGAATGGGATGCCGGCGGCGTGATTGAGGACCTGCCTGTCGGTCAGCAGATGGAGAGCAGGGCTGGATATCTCTACAGTCTCTTTGAGGAGACGATCAGCGTGGCCAAGACGATGGATCCGAATCACCCCATGGGGTTGATTAACGGGGATATCCAGTACTTCAACATTATCAGGGAACTGGTTCCCTCCCTCGATATCATCGGGATCAACACCTATCGGGGCAGCAAGTCGTACGACCTCTTCTTCCAGAGCATCACCAGGCTCAATATCCCCTTCATCTATACTGAACTGGGAGCGGATGCCTTCAATGCCAGGACTGACAGTGAGGATCAATACCATCAGGCGCTCTATATCAGGGACCAGTGGGAGGAGATCTATCAGCAGAGCTGGAACAAGGAGCGGGAGCAGAACTGTGTCGGCGCTGTCGTCTTTGAGTGGATGGACGAGTGGTGGAAGCACGGTATGGAGCTTGGCCTTGATATTCACGAGAAAGAAGGCACCTGGACCAACGGCGGCTACGGCTTTGACGCGGTCCCCGGCATTCCGAACATGAACGAGGAGTGGTTCGGTATCGTCGCGCAGAGCGAGCATACCTGGGAAGGGATCAATATGCGCATCCCCCGGGCAGCCTACTATATGCTGGCTGATATCTGGGAGCTCTCCATGTACGATGCAACCGATGCTGAGATTACCGGCCATTTTGCCGCTATCGATCCGGCTGTCTACCTCTCCATCGCCCTGGAGCGGAAGCTCGGGCAGACCCTGTTCGAAATGCCTGCAATCATCGAAGCTGTGAACCTCCGCACGTCCCTGCGGGGATCCTTCACCGATGTCTCGGTGGCAGACGGCGTGACGGGGGTGACCTGGGGCGATGCCGAGGAGCTCGATATCACGCTGAACCTTCCCCTGGCCCGGGATCTCTCCGGAAATGTCCGGCTGAAGTTCCGCGGCAACACCTATGATCCGCTGTTTGCCGAACCGCCGGTGAACCAGGAGGCAGTCCAGCTCTATTCGGCGGAATTCACCTATGACAACCCCTATTTTGATATAACGGGATATTACCATACCGGCCACCCGGACTGGTTCATTGAGGGTGACTGGTTCTACCTCATGCCGGAGAGCTGGGATCTCTACTCCATGGACCAGGAGGCTTCACAGGCTCCCTTCGGCATAGAGTTCGTCGGGGAGCAGCAGCTTGAGGGACTTACGCTCTATGCGGGACCGGAGATCTACTGGGGTGCTGTCCCGCAGCTCATGGGCAAGTATTACCGTGAATTCACCTTCAGGGAGAGTGACTGGGAGACGGGATTCTCCCTCCTGCACGCAGAGCCCCTTGCCCTGCAGGTCAGCAATCCGGCTGCACCGGGACCCTCCCGGAAAAGCAGCGTGTACGGGTTTGCGGAACTGCAGCCGTTCATCCGCTTTGATGCCGGGGTGCTCTTCTCCGGTATGGAGATGCTCGGGCTTCCCTACCAGTATGCCGAAGCGGCTGCTCCGGGAACCGGGTACCTCGGCAGTGACTGGAATATCTACAACGACGGCGAGATATCGCTTGTTGATACCTTTGCCGGGAAACTGGAGCTCTCCACCGAGATCCTGCGCTACACCAGGCTCTATGCCCGCTATACCTATGCCGGCCTGGTTGCCGAAAGCAAGCCGCAGCTTGCCCGCAGCGGGTTCTTCAAGTCATCCTCAGGCTCCGGAAACAGGCAGTCTGCCGAGCTCGGTGCCCAGATCATTCTCTGGGACTTCGTCATATGGCCGGAACTGCGCTGGAATGCCCCGCTGCAGCGGGCCATACCTGCCGGATTGGGTGTTTCACGTAATCCACTGGCAGATCCCTTCTATGTATATGATAACCGGGAACTGCTGGAAGGTGAGATTGTGCTCTCCTATGATGAAACCGGTGCGACCTACTTCCATGAATGGAACAGCAAGGATATTGAGAATGCCGACTTTGCCGCATCCATCTCCCTGCTTTACACCTTCTATGCCGGGGCAACCGATCCGGGGATCTACAAGAACGCTGACGGCGATTATGCCGCTTTCTCGGTTGGGCTTCCTGAGGTGCGCTTCGGATTTGACGAGTTCGGTGATTTCACCAGCGGCCTGTGGCAGGCAACGGCGAGGATGACCACCAATCCGCTCCCTGCCCTCCGTGTGGATTTCGGGCTCAGAGCCGGTCACCAGCAGAGTACCGGCGAGGATACCCGTATTGTGAACTACTACGGCGGTGATCTGTCGGTACGCTATGACCGGATCATGCTGCAGGGCCTGCTCGATATCAACAGCTGGGGACCTGAGCTCTGGTATCGGGAATTCAACCTCACCTATCCGTGGCAGTGGTCGGTGGACCTCTCCTACGGATTCGACACCCCCTCTTTCATGGACAGCGGGAACCGGGTCGGCCTGAAATGGGAGGGGAGATCGTATGGGCAGTATGCTGCCGGTGATGAACCAGACGACGGATACCTCTCGGGCATCACGCTCTATGTGGATTTCAGGTTGTAGAGATGGTCCAACAGGGAAGCCGAACAGTTTTTCATTTGCATCAGCTTGGTAGTGAATTTGTGAATGGGAGGTGTGATTGGAGAACAGACAATTCTTAGGCAAACCCCTGGGTATAGGAAGGCTGAGGAGTTTCGTTTCTGGCTGATCAGGCAGAAAGGCACGGAATCGCCTATTCTTTTATCCGGATGAATGGTATTGGGTTCTAGATCAGATACTTGAGTATCTTGATCAGAATATATTCTTAATGAATTATTGCTGTAAAAGCAATGATAAAGGAGTTGAATATGATAAAAAGGTTAAGGAGAATATCTCTGCTGGCTCTGGTAGCGATGCTTTTTTTCTCATTCAGCGGGTGTGACCTGTTCAACGGTCCTGATGGAGAACCGGAAACGTACAAGCTGTTTGCTGACGCGGTACTGAAGTTCTTTCTCAAGGATGTTGATACCCCGGATGGTGATGAGCTGGTCATGAGTGCCGCCTGGGAAGGTTCGGCAACTATCAGTGTTGATGAGAACAACAGTGGTCTCGCTGAATTTGTAGCTTATCCCGCCTGGTGGGGTGGTGGAGTGGCATGGGCTCAGGTTCCCGATGCCGCAAGCGGTCTGTATGATCTTTCCGGTGTAGCAACTATTTCATTCGAGATCAAATCAGAGACAGTAACAACTGATGAAGTCGCGTATATGGTGCAGTGGCTTGGAGCGAATGCCGGTGAAGGCGGGGAGTTTGCTGTTTCCCTCACAGATCTTGGTGTAACGGATATCTCAACCTGGACAACGGTAACGGTTGACATGACAGCCGGCGGGGATATTTCCGATGATACAGCCCAGACTGGCAGATACGGGAAGACTGCGGTCAGCTTCTTCACACAGAATGGAAATCAGTATGTGGATACAGCATTTGCGCTTAAATGGCTGGGGGATGCAGGCACAAGCCCAAATACCGGGAGCCTGACAGCAGGCGATACTTATCTGATACGGAACATCAAATTTCTTGATGCATCAGACAATAATGCGGCCATAGCCGATGATATCATCTACGAGAATCCGACCTCTGGAGCTGCCGCCCCTACATTGGCAGAAGCAGATGTTATCTCCTTTCATACCAGTACGAATACCTATACAAATACTACTGTCGATAACTGGAACCCGGCATGGGGCCAGGCAGGGTCTCTTGCCGATTACGATACCGGCAACGGCGTGGTCAAGCTGCTTGACCTGCAGAACTACCAGGGAGTTGATTTTGATGCCAACCGTAAGGATATCACCGGGATGACAACACTGCATATCAGCTATTACACCACCGAAGTCACCGGTTTCCTGTTCTTCCCGATATGGGATGGCGGAGAAGGTTCTGTCGATACCGGAGCTCTGACTACAGACGGAGCATGGCATGATCTGGAACTTGATCTTTCAACGATTGGTGGTATTGACCTGACAACTATCAGACAATTCAAGTTTGATATCAGTTCATATACCTCGGGAACAATCTATCTGGATAACATCTATCTGCATTAATCATCGTTAGAGAATGGTGGATTGTAGTATATTCACCATTCCATTTGATGCAAAGTTCTTCCCTTCTGCCACTCTGGCAGAAGGGGGTTTTCACAAGCCGCCTCCGGTAGTCAGCAGGCTGCTTGTGTGAATCCTACATTATGGAGCAAATTATGAAGACGATCAGTATGGTTTTGATGGCAATAATCCTGGCTTTATTGGTGATTTCCTGCGATCTGTTCGGAGGCGGTGAAGAGCATGTAAGGCGGGCACTGCCGGATGCATATACTTCAGGAATGGCGATAAGCTATTCTGGGTTTAGAACTTCAACACAACCTGGAGAAAGGGATTATGATATTGATTATCCCACGCTGGCAGAGATCAGAGAGGACCTTGAGATCCTTGAAGGGCTGGGGTTTTCCCTTATTCGCCTATACTCTGCAGGTTTGCATGAAGAGGATGTTCTGCAGGTCATAGCCGGAGAAGACGGAGGAACTCCTCTGAACCTGAAGGTGCAGCTCGGTGCCTGGATTTCAGGACCCAGGGCAACCTTTGACTCAGCCAACATGGAGCAGCTTGAGCAGGCTGCCATATGGGCAAAGAATGCCTACAAGGATATCATCGTTGCCGTATCTGTCGGTAACGAGACCCTTGTTGACTGGCAGGAGAACTGGTCTGTCAATGGAACCGATATTGCCTACTACGTGAAATGGATGCGTAATAACATCACCCAGCCGGTTACGGTAAATGACAACTTTGAGGTATGGACCCTGAAGAATGAGGAAGGATCCGCACGGTATGCCGAAGTTGTCCAGGTCCTGGATGAGATCGACTTTGTCAGCCTCCATACCTACGCCTTCTGGGATGCCCAGTATATCGGGACGGAAGCCTGGGATTACGAGCAGTTTGAAACTCCGGCAGGGGCTGACCGGGCTGAAGCCATGATGGATGCAGCCCTGGGGTATACCAAGGAGAACTACTGGGCAGCCAGGGACAAAATGGATGCACTCGGGTATGACATGCCCATCGTCATCGGTGAGACCGGCTGGATGAGCAATCCCGGGGGTCTGGCCATCGGCCACGGGGTGAATGAAAAGATGTTCTATGACCGGCTCAATGACTGGGTCTTCGGTGCCGGGCAGGAGACCAACGGCCCTGACGGCGCAATCTTCTTTGAAGCCTTCGATGAGCCTTGGAAAGGCGGCGATGACGGCTGGGGTCTCTTCAATGTGGAGCGGGAGGCGAAATATGTCGTTTACGGTTCCGATACAACCGGATGGGGCGATGTGTGGGACGGGTCTGTCAGTTACCCGGTTGCCGATGATCCCGAGTATACTGCAGCTGATGCCGCCTATGTGCTGGAACCCTATCCGCTGATCGAAGCCGGGGGCCCGACGCTGGCTCTCTACGTGGAGAACGACCCGGTCGGGACTTTTGATGACGCGAGAACATATTCCACTGATACCGAGAGCGATCTTGATAACATCCTTTGGGAGCCGTGGGACGGCAACTACGATGTCCTTGCCGACACGGTAACCAGCGCGGCCGAAGTGGGGGCTATCCCGGAGGGTAGTGAGTGCATGCGGATTACCCCGATTGATGACAATGACTGGGGCTGGGGCATGATGGTGCTGATGGAACGGCAGGGGTTCGACCTGAATGCCTACTCGAGCGGGAGTATAGAGTTCGATATCAGGACCGATTACGGCGTGCTTGAGATGGGATTCCAGGGCGGCCTGGGCGGAGACCAGGATTCCGCCGACTGCCTGGTTTACGTTGACCTTGACGACAGCGCCTATGTCGGGGCTGCCGATGCAAACGGCTGGCAGCATGTGACCCTGCCGGTTTCGGTACTGACCGCCGCTGCCGAGAAGAGCTATGGAGCAAGCGGGCAGGATGCCGACCTGACCCCCTCTGCCATTCTCGGCAAGGTCTATGTCGGGCTGGTGATTGCCGACCGGTGGGGTGTGACTGGCTTCACACCGGATACATCGAACAGCAGGGCACCGGTACCCATCTACATCGATAACGTTGTCTGGAAGGAATAGATTTCGGTTCATTCATTTCCCTACTGCCGGTGCAACGCTTCTCTTCCGCTGCATCGGTATCTTTTTGCGCACCGGCATCCTCCTCATCTCCCGGTAGGCCTTGCAGATTCTACGTATCCCGGGATCGCTGTGCCGGTAGATCCCTGAATTATCATCTGGAGTGAGTGAGGTCAGGGTAGAGAAGAGCAGACGCAGATCGGGGTACACTCTGGATGTACAGCAGCTGTTGAGCTTGGGCAACTGGATATAGTGGATATTCAGCTCCCCGGGAATGAAAGGTATCTCTCCTGCGTTGAACTGCGGGATGCTGACGACATGGAACTCCCTGGTGAGATAGCCCTTGCGATCTCTGGGGTCACTGAAATCTCGGGAGAGGATGAATACTATGTGTAGGGAGGAGACCCCGTGCCGCCTGGGAATGCTCTTTCTGTAGTGAATGAAGAGGTCATTGGCTATGCTGTCGGCGGTCTCCGGTGAAAGCGGCTGCGATACATGGGAGATGGAGAGCTGCCGTCCGCACCCGGATGCACAGGAGCCGCGCAGAACGACTGCTTCCTGCCGGCTGCTGTCCCGCAGTGTTGCCCTGAACAGATCTGTGTAGACCGTAAGGGGTTCATAGAAGAGATCCAGCAACAGTGCATTGCCAAGGCGCATAACCAGCTGGCTGTTTTCCATCCTGCCGAAAAAGCGGTAGAAGAAAGTACTGTCAAATGAAGGCTGTACAGCAGAGCAGAAACCAGCAGCTGCAGGTGATTCACAGGCATTGGATGCATTCCGGTAGTAGCACGGGACATGAAAGCTCATACCGCCTGTTGATCTGGCATGCTCCAAGAGTGCCGTTTCCTGTATCATGTCGGATACCTCCACTTCTCATAACAGAAAAATGTGTCAGAGAGCTTCAGATAGCGAGAAAAAGTGTGCTTCCTGTTGCAACAAAAGCTGCGGCAGCGTACAATTCCCTGAGTATAATCTGATTGATATGAAAGGCAGGCATGCATGGCAGTATTGCAGATTGATAATCTGAGTAAATCATTCGGGTCAGTTCAGGCCGTCAGATCACTTTCACTCACAGTTGAGGAGGGTGAAGTATTTGGGCTGCTCGGGCATAACGGTGCCGGCAAGACAACCACCATCGAATGCAGTCTCGGCATTAAGCGGTATGATTCGGGTGATGTGACGCTGCTGGGAATGAATCCGCTGGAGCAGCGCAGGGAACTCTTTACCAGGGTGGGCGTCCAGTTTCAGGAGGCCTCCTATCAGGATCATATCCGTGTAGATGAACTCTGCGATCTCTTTGCCACACTCTATGAGCATCCGCTTGATTATCGCCGGCTGCTTGATGACTTCAGCCTGGGAGAGAAAAAACGGGCCTTTGTCTCTTCGTTGTCAGGGGGACAGCGTCAGAAGCTCACTGTGGTGCTGGCCCTGATACCTGATCCCGATGTCCTCTTTCTAGATGAGCTGACAACGGGACTTGATCCTCAGGCCAGACGGGAGATGTGGAAGTATATCAGACTGCTGCAGAAGCAGGGCAAGACAATCTTCCTCACCACCCACTACATGGAGGAGGCGGAAGTGCTCTGTGACCGGATAGGCCTGATGCGACGGGGTGAGCTTGTTGCCCTCGGTACACCGCGGGAGCTGATAGACTCTTGCCACCTCGATTACCTGGTCACTATTGAGTCACCACAGAGGGAGTGGGAGTTTCTCAATGGTCTCGATGTGGTACGAAGTGCATCGCTCCTGCCAAAGGGGGTGCTCGTCAGAACCGGGGCGGGAAACAGCCTGCTGCCGCTTATACGGGCCCTTGATGAGCGGGGTATCACCATCGATGGGTTGCATATGCGGGCCCCCAATCTAGATGATGCCTACCTGCACATGACCGGTGTTCATATTGAAGAGGAGAGCGGGGAGGAGCGGCCATGAAAGTATTTCTCAAGGTAAGCCAGGTTGAGTTCAAGCTGCTTATGCGCAGTTTCGTTACCATTTTTTTCTCACTGGTCTTTCCTCCCATGCTGGTGATTCTCTTTGGCTCGGTCTACGGCAACGAACCCGGTACCTTCTTCGGCAACCGGGGTGCTCTCGATACCATGCTTCCCGGGTACCTCAGCATCAGCATCTGTGTCATCGGGCTGATGAATCTGCCGATATCGATCAGCCAGTACCGCCAGCGCAAGATCCTCAAGCGCTACAAGGCGACACCGCTCTCCCCGTGGACCATCCTTGTCGGGCAGCTGCTCGGCTCCATACTGCTCCTGCTGGTTTCGGTCGTGCTGGTGCTGCTTATAGCCAGCCTCTTCTACAACTACTCCATGGACGGCAGTGTGGGGCTGTTCATCCTGACATTCGTCTTCACCACCATCAACCTGTTCTCCATCGGATTTCTCATAGCCGCGGTTGCCCGTACGGAGAAGGGGGCCAACCTCATTGCCAATTTTATCTATTTCCCCATGATATTTCTCTCCGGAAGCACGTTCCCTGCCGAAATGTTTCCCGAGAAGATGCTGAAAGTGACCAGAATACTGCCGCTGACCCATGGTATCGCCCTGATGAAGGGCGTCTCCTTCGGTGAGCCGTTCTGGTCTTTCGGCACTGAGCTGACAGTCATGGCAATCTGGACGGCAGTATGCTGCATTGTGGCAGTCCGTACCTTCTCATGGGAATAGCGCTATTGCATTCGCTCCCTATATGTATTAGAGTTTTTTCAGAATGAAACGACAAAGCACTTCTGAAAAGGCGGCCCTATTTACCTACTTCCTGGTACTGATCGGAGTCGGCACCATACTTCTGGCACTGCCGGTATCCTGGAAGGGGACTGTAAGGCTGTCACTGCTTGATGCCAGCTTCACCAGTGTGTCGGCTGTCTGTGTGACCGGACTGATCACCGTAGATACAGCCCTCTACTCACGCTTCGGACAGACAGTGATCCTGCTGCTGATACAGTTTGGCGGCTGGGGCATCCTGACGTTCACGACGATGTTTTTTGTCGCCAACAGATCAAAGCGGATCTCTTTCCGCAACCTCTCCATGGTAAGAAAGTACTATCTTGATTCAATAGAGTTCCAGGCTCACCATATTCTCCGCAATATCATCCTCATGTCGCTTTCGGTGGAGCTTGTCGGTGCGCTGCTGCTGTGGCTGCGCCTGCGGAGTGCGGATCCGGGCAGCACCTTCTTTACCGCCCTGTTCCATGCCGTCTCGGCCTTTTGCAATGCTGGGTTTTCGCTCTACTCCGACAGCCTTTCCCGTTTCGGTTCCGATCCCTACCTGCTGATCCTGATAATGGTGCTGATTGTCTTGGGCGGCCTCGGCTTTCTTGTCATCAATGACCTGCTACTCTATCTACGAAAGAAGAAACGCAGCCTCGCCCTGCATACAAAGCTTGTTCTCGCTGCTACAGTGATTCTGATTCTCATTGGTACGGGGGCGTACCTGCTGATAGAGCGTGCCCGTGCATTCCGGTCGTTCTCTGCCGGGAAATCCCTGCTGAATGCGCTATTCCAGTCCGTAACGACCCGGACAGCCGGTTTCAATGTAGTGGACCAGGGGGTCCTGAGTAACCCGTCCAAAGTGCTCACCATGCTGCTGATGTTCATCGGCGGGTCACCTGCATCCATTGCCGGAGGGATCAAGACGACAACCTTCGCCATTGTGATGCTGGCGATATTCAAGGAGATTGACTGGCAGGGAAGGATCCGGATCGCCAACCGCGTCCTTCCGTCGGCTATTGTGACGAAATCGATGCTGTTCCTTGGCAAGGCTGCCGGTATCCTGCTGCTCTCTGTATTCCTGTTGTCGGTGACGGAGATGCTGCACGCTTCCGGGGCAGGCTTTGCCTTTCTCGATATCGTCTTCGAGAGCTTCTCGGCATTCGGAACCGTCGGGCTGTCGACTGGCATCACCGAACAGCTCTCCCGGGCCGGTAAGATCATAGTCATTGCCACCATGTTTGCCGGCAGGGTTGGCTTGATATCATTGTCAATTCCCCTGTTCAAAGAGCAACACCGGGAGATTGAATATCCTGAAGAGGAGGTGCTGATAGGCTGATGAAACAGTTTGCCATAATCGGATTGAGTAATTTCGGAAAATTTATGCTGGATGAATTTCTCGGTATTGACTGTGAAATTCTGGTGATAGACAAGAGTCGTGAGCTGATAGAATCCATCAAGGACAAGACGACCAATGCCTTTATTGCCGATGCCATCAACGAGGAGACGATCAATAAGCTCATCCCCCCGAATATTGATGCAGCAATAATTGATCTCGGAGACAGCATTGAGGTATCAATACTGGTCACCAACTACCTGAAAAAGATGGGGGTGAAGCGAATTGTTGCCAAGGCGGAATCCCCGCAGCATGGTGAAATCCTCGATATCATCGGGGCTGACCTGGTGGTCTTTCCCAACAGGGAGGCTGCCAAGCGGCTGGCTCCCATGATCTTCTCAGATGCGCTATTCGGCTATTTCCCCCTCGGGGATGACCTGGTCATAGCCGAGGTACAGCTGCAGAAGAAGCTGGCCGGCAAGACCATCATTGAGGCCGACCTGCGGAAAAATTCGGGGCTGAATGTCATCGCCCTGAAGCGGGAGGGTAAGTATCAGCACTTCGTCTCTGGCGACACGGTGCTTGAGGAGGGGGAGATCCTGCTGGTATCCGGACGTCCCGATGATATTGAGAAGTACTCCGGTGATCATATCTTTGAGAACCATGATAAGCGGCGCGGTAAATCCATGAAACTCTTTTTCCAGTAAGGGGAGGTGCCCATGCAGGTATTTTCGGAAATTGGTGCCCTGCAGAAAGTGCTTCTGCACCGTCCCGGCAGGGAGCTGGAGTCTTTGACCCCGCAGTACCTTGATTCCATGCTCTTTGAGGATATCCCGTTTCTTGAACGTATGCAGGAGGAGCATGATGCCTTTGCCGGGACCCTCAGGCAGCGCGGTTGTGAAGTCCTCTATGTTGAGCAGCTGCTCTGTGACCTGCTCAGGGAACCGCAGCTGCGTTCCGGGCTGATTGAGCTGACCCTCTCCGGGAGCCGCATACCCAGCCTGGCCATCAGGGAACAGCTGCAGGGAGCGCTCGGGGCCATGGATGAACAGGAACTTGCCCAGCACCTCATCGGGGGGGTGCGCAAGGATGAGCTGCATGATGAGCTGACCGGAAGCCGGGCAAATCTCTCCTATTTCATCAGGGATGAGTACCCGTTTTACATCAGCCCCCTGCCCAATCTCTACTTCACCAGGGATCCAGGAGCCGTGATAGGTCGGGTCTGTGCCATCAACCGGATGCATACCGGGGCGAGAATGCGCGAAACAGTGCTGCTCTCAGCTATCGCATCGCACCATCACGCCTTCCGTGATACCCCGGCAGAGGCAGTGAATGTGCTCGAAGGGTATACCGGGGAGAGCAGTATCGAAGGCGGCGATATCCTGGTTCTCAACGAGCGGACTGTGGCTATCGGCTGCAGTGCCCGGAGTGAGGCCTGGGCCATCGAGGCCCTTGCCGACAGAATACTCTCCGATGACGGGACCGACGGGGGATTCAGGCAGGTGCTTGTCGTGCAGATACCCTTCACCCGGGCATACATGCATCTTGATACGGTATTCACTATGGTGGATCATGACAAATTCACCATCTATCCCGGGGTGGAACCGCATCTGCGGCTCTTCACCATCACCCGTAGTGCGAAGGGACCACTGCGGATAGCTCCCGAGAAGGGGCTGCGTACAGCCTTGAAGAGGGTGCTGCACATTGCAGCAGTCGACCTGATCAAGACCGGCGGCGGAGACCGGATAACTGCAGCACGGGAGCAGTGGAATGACAGCACGAATACCCTGGCTATAGCACCCGGGGTGGTTGTCACATACCGTCGTAATATGGTATCAAATGATACGCTTGCAAAGCACGGAATAACCGTGCTGCCCATCCGGGGATCGGAGCTTGTGAGGGGGCGGGGTGGCCCAAGATGCATGAGCATGCCGCTGTACCGTGAACTGATATGAAGAAGGAGTCTGCCATGGTGAACTTGAAGGGGAGAAGTCTGTTGACCCTGCTGGATTATTCGGCGGAGGAGATTGAGTATCTGATAGATCTTGCCATTGATTTGAAGGAGAAGAAACTGAACGGGATCTCTGGCGAGCTGCTCAAAGGGCGCAATATCGTGCTTCTTTTCGAGAAGGCCTCCACACGGACCCGCTGTGCCTTCGAGGTGGCAGCCTTCGACGAGGGAGCCCGGGTTACCTTCCTAACCAACAGCCAGATGGGAAAGAAGGAGTCCCTGGAGGATACGGCCAGAGTGCTTGGTCGGTATTATGACGGTATCGAGTTCCGGGGCTACCGCCAGGAAACGGTGGAAGCTCTGGCCAGGTGGTCGGGAGTCCCCGTCTGGAACGGCTTGACAGACCTCTACCATCCCACCCAGCTGCTTGCTGATTTCATGACGCTGAAAGAGCATGTGAAAAAGCCGTTCAATGAGATGAAACTGGTCTTTGTCGGGGATGCCCGCAACAATGTGGCCAATTCACTGATGATCGGGGCCGCCAAGCTGGGTATGGACTATACTGCCGCCTGTCCGGATGAACTGGTTCCCGAAAAGGGGCTCTTTGAGCGGATGCAGCAGCTTGGCCGGGAAAGCGGGGCCCTGATTTCCCGCGAAGTCGATCCCATGCAGGCCGTCAGGGATGCCGATGTCATCTATACGGATGTCTGGGTTTCGATGGGTGAAGAGGATAAGTTCGCAGAACGGATTGCCCTGCTGACACCCTATCGGGTGACGATGGATATGATCAAGGCTTCCGGCAATGCGGATGTCATTTTCGAGCACTGTCTTCCCGCATTCCACGATCTCGAGACAGAAATCGGCAGGCAGGTCCATGAGAGATATGGGCTGAGCGAGATGGAAGTGAGTGACGAGGTCTTCCGGAGCCGCCACTCCGTCGTCTTCGATGAGGCGGAAAACAGGATGCATACCATAAAGGCAATTATGGTGGCTACCTGTTCCTAGGGGCTACTGCTCAATCGTTATCGTGACATCTTTGGGGAGAGCCAAGCCTGCGGCAACTTCGACAGCCTTGATAATGCCGATAAATACCGGGCAGGCGGCATGAGGGCACCCGTACTGGGCCTGCAGGATAGTCGGAATATTTCCCCCGTAGAAACTGATCTCATTAAACGGCTCAACCTCGTTCAGGGCTTCGGCTGCCTTTGTGATGTGAGTGCAGGAACTGTCGATATCGATCTTCACGCTGCCTTCATCAGTCATTGTCGTCGTTACCCTGGTGACGAACCCGCATATGCCTGAGTCAATGGTTGCTGTGGCCATGGGCAAACTCCTTCGAATCCGCTATTCGTCCAAGCCTAGATCAAATCCGGGAATGATGCAACAGAAAAACTCAACGGATCTCCTGATATTATCCACCGATATCCTCTCGTTATAGGAGTGCACCCGTTTCAGTTCATCTGCATGCACATGGATAGGGGAGAATCGCAGGATATGGCTGCAGAGGTCTTCATACTTGATGGCATCCGTGCCGCCGAGCATGAGATATGGGGCGACGACACAGTGCGGGAAGTGCTGATATATAGCCTCCCTGAGCAGGGAGAACGGAGTCCCGGTAACCGGCGTGATGTTCGAGGGTTCGTTGACAAGCAGTTTCGTGACGGTAATGGCAGGATTCCGGATCACCGCCCGAATCCTCCGCACGGCCTCGTCGGAACTGGTCCCGGTCATCAGACGGAGGTTGATCGTGGCCTTTGCTTCGGCAGCCAGTACATTGGCCGCGCTGCTGCCTTCGGCCATGGTAGCCGCCATGGTGGTGCGGACCATGGCGTTGGAGGCACCCTCCCCTGAGAGCAGCCGCAGGAAGAGGGGCTTGAAGAGCCAGAGGTTGGCAAGAATGATGCGGTAGTGCAGCGGGAAGCAGGGACCGATTGCACGGAACATTTGCCGCGGCACAGCGGTATAGGTGGTTGGGAACGGATGCTTTTCCAGGCGTGTTATCGCCCTGGCAATGTATCCGAGGGCTGTGTGCTTCGGTGGCATGGAGGAGTGCCCTCCCGGCTGCGTGATCTTCAGCTCAGCATCAAGATAGCCCTTCTCCCCGACTCCGACAGCTGCCAGGGAGCGGTTCAGCCCGCCAATCATGTTGTCGGTGACAGCTCCGCCCTCATCCAGCAGGAGGGAAAACTTAATATTACGGTCCCTGAAGTAGGCTGCCGCCTCGAAGGCGCCCTGTCCCCCGCCAACCTCTTCGTCATGCCCGAAGCAGAGATAGATATCATGTTCTGGACGGTACGATTGCCCGAGCAGGAACTCGACTGATTCCAGGATCGCCACCAGCTGGTGCTTCATGTCTAGAACGCCCCTTCCATAGACGTATCCGTCATCGGCGAGCCGGCCCTCGAAGGGCGGGTGCTCCCACTGCTCCTCATTCCCCTGCGGTACGACATCCTGATGGGCAGTCAGGAGGATGGGTTTCTTTTTTGGATCTGAGCCCTTCCAGCGGTACACGAGCGTGTATTCGTTGATGACTGTCCGTGTCAGCTGCTCCGTGATCCCCGGATAGCTCTCTTCAATCCAGCGGTGGAGCTTTCTGAACTCCTCCCAGTCCGTCTCAGCGTAATCGGCATGTGATACGGTTCTGAAACGCGAAATCTCCTGCAGGTGGCGGACAACGATATCGGTATCGGGAGCGGGGCAGTCGACCGGCTCCATTGCGGGAATGTCGGCGGTGAACCGCACGGTCCTGATCACCAGTACCGTGATGAGAATTGATACAGCAGCCGCTGCGGTTATTGCCACTAACATTGATTCATCTCCCTACGATTACCCTATTCTGTACAAGTATACACTGCTGCTGCCGGTATTAGTAGCCTGCAGCCACAGCCAGCAGCAGGAAAGCGATCGAGATCAGCAGCAATACCAGTTCTATTCTCCATATCCAGCGGAACCAGGCCCCGTAACTCACCCCGGTGATTGCCAGGCAGATCAGGAGGAGGGCATTGGTGGGATAGAGAATGTTTGAGAAGCCGTCGCCGAACATATAGGCAAGCACGGCACTCTGCCTGGTCAGCCCCACCATATCAGCCAGGGGAGCGGCGATCGGCATGATCAGGAATGCTTTGGCTGAACCGGAGCTGATGAAGAAGTTCAGCAGCAGGACCAGGGAGAAGAGCATCAGGACTGCACTGTAGGGGCCTGCCTCAGCAATTCGCTCGGATGCCCTGTACAGGATGGTATCCATGATGGAGGCGGAAACCATGATATGCTTGACAGAGGCAGCCATGAGCACGAGGATGATCCCGGGGGCAACTCCCAGCACTCCTTGGAGAAAGGCCTTCACTAGCACCCTGCTGCGCATACCGGCTATTGCTCCGCTGCCGATACCCCCTACCAGGAAGAATACTACGACCAGCACCAGTATGATATCACCCAGCCCTTCCAGAAAGGTTGCAATAAAGATCGTTGCGAGCATAAGTGCCATTACCCCGCCGAACCAGATGCTGCTGCCCTGCAGACGGCTCTCCTTCCGGGGAGATGCCGTAGAAGGGGACTGTTCCTGCAGGTGATTGCTACTGCTGGAGGGCAGCTGCCGCTGCCGGGTGGTGGCCCGGGATTGACGGATGATATAGGCGGTATAGCAGCAGTAAACGGTGATGAATATGATAACCCGCAGACAGATGCCGGAAAATAACGGCAGCCCGGCTATCCCCTGTGCCACACCGATGGTAAACGGGTTTGAAATCGCTGCTGCAAACCCGAAGGCAATAGCTCCCAGGCTCAAGCCGAGACCGGTAAGCCTGTCCCAGCCCATACGGACTGCCAGCGCTGTCACAAGCGGGACCAGGACCACTATCTCCTCCATGCTGCCGAGAATGCTGCCGAATAGCATGAAGACCAGGACGATCAGAGCTTCCATCATGTACCGCCTGCCTGAGAATCGTACTGTAATTCTCTCTATGAGATAGGTAAGTACCCCGCCGCTCTGCATGACTGTGATAGCCCCGGCTATACAGAGCATGAACAGCGATATGGAGATTATCATGATGCTGTCTGGTCCCCAGAGGACTTCCACCGGGGCAGTGTACCAGTGCCAGAAGGGGGGTGCTGCTGCGCTGGTATAGACGAAGGAGCCTTCAACAAGCTGCTCGCTGCCGTCAACCAGCTCTCTCTGGAACTCTCCTGACGGCATGATTGTGGTAATAATCCCGGTAGCAGTCATGAGGACAAGCAGCACTGCGGCGGCAAAGAGGAGGGCCCGCAGGCCGATCCGCAATGCAGGGACAGTGTCATGGGAATCTTGGCTGGGCACCCTGCACACCTCCTGTACATTAGGTATCCCTTACTATATCATGATTATGGAGCCTGTTTGAGACAATTTTCCGCAGGGGGAAGCTATGCCGTATGAGACATTCCACCGTTTCTACGATCGTGCGATGCATGATTACAGCTGGTGCCGTGAATTCCTTGACCTTGCCGGGTCGCATATCGGCAGCGACGTGCGGAGCGTCCTTGAGCTGGCCTGCGGTACCGGAAGGATCCTGGAGATGTTTTCCGGCGAGGGAATTGCCCTGCACGGCCTCGATATCTCACCGGGCATGCTTTCCCAGGCCCGTATCCGGCTTCCTGCAGCAACTCTCCACCGGATGAGCATGGTTGGTTTTGAGCTTGACTCGAAGTTTGACATGATAATCTGCCTCTTCGATTCGATCAATCATGTTAAGACCTTTTCTGAGTGGGAATCGGTTTTCACCGCAGTACGGCACCACCTGCTCCCCGGGGGGACGTTCCTGCTTGACTTCAACACCTCAGAGCGGCTGCAGCGGCTCTCGATCCTGCCCCCGTTCATAAGCAGGTATTACCCCGAGGGGATGATGATCATGGATGTGGAAGAGCTCTGCGACAGGGAGTTCGCCTTCCATGTGGAGCTGTTCGAGACAGAGGAGTCTGACCTCTTCAGGCGCCATACGGTTGAGATACGTGAGTACACCTTCCCCATAGAGTGGATTATAGATGCACTGGAACGCCGTTTCGATACCGTTACGGTCGTGCAGGAAGATATGGAGACGGTACATGATGCGGAGGCCCTGCAGCAGGCCTGCAACGGCCGCATCTATTGCATCTGTTCGGTTGCAGGCAGCTGAAGGAGGAGCGTGTGAGCGATACGGCAGTAACCATAGGTATGATTGCCCTCTCTGCCTCGGTCCTGGTCTTCGCCCTCCTGTTCTGGCTGTCAGGGAGGCGGAGGCAGCATGGCGGCCTTGGTGATGAGCTGCGCCGGCAGTATGAGCAGCGCCTCCTTGATGTGAACAGCCGATACACTTATGCTGTGGATGAGGCAACCGCCCTGAAGGAGGAGAAGGGACGCCTGCTCGGGGAGCAGGCCAGAATGACCGGGGAGCTGCAGGAGCTGCGTGCAAGGCTTGAGGCAAGTGAACGTCAGGGACAGTTTCTGGAACGTGAGAACTCAAGGCTGACCCACAGGGAGGAGGCCAGGATCAGGGAGACCGAACGGCTGGTGCGTGAACTGGATGCCTCCCGCAGGGCCCTTGAGGAGGAGCGCCAGCGGGTGGTGAGTGACGAGAAGGAGCGGCAGCGGGAATATGAAAGTAACCGCGACAGGATCTGGGCGCTGCATGAACAGGAGAGTGTTGCCAGGATGCGTGAAATCTGCACGAAGGCAGAGTACGGATTCGACTGCTATGATAACACCGCTCTGCCCGGGCATTTCGATGCCTCCCTGAAACCCGATTTTCTTCTCAGCTTCCTGGGCCAGTATATCATCTTTGATGCAAAAAGCTCAAAAAGCGGGAACCTCCAGACCTATCTCCAGAACCAGGTCAAGAGCACCGTGCAGAAGATCAGAAACAGTACCGTGGAGGGCGAGATCTATCGGACCCTCTTTTTCGTGGTTCCAACGATAGCCCTGGATTCACTGAAGAGCTTCTCCTATGTTGAGGGTGGCTACTCTGTCTTCATCATTCCGCTGCAGGCTTTTGAGCCGGTGATTGCAACATTCAGGAAGCTGCAGGATTATGACCTGGCAGAAGCCTATGATCCTGCTGAACGGGAGAACGTAGTACATCTCATTGCTGCCTATGACAATCACATCAGGCAGCAGAATGCCGTGAATATCCTCAACTCACTGCGCGGGCTGCGGGTTATGGGGGAGAAGCAGAGCCTGCCGGGTGATTTGGCCGAGGAGGTTGAGCAGCGACGCCGCTCCATGCGGCTTGATACCTTCAAGCCCTCCGACCTTAAACGCCTGATGAATGACCCGGTCGAGCAGATCAGTGAGGTGGCCGGACTGATCAGGCCATCGGAACCCGAGGTCCGCGCTGATGATATTGCCGCGCAGATGGATGAGGCGGCTGATCACGACAAGCCGGATTAGTCGGACCAGCCGGTACCATCATGCTTCAGCAGGGCATTGGCAAACTTCGGCCGGGTGCGGACAGGATAAATCTCCATCGCATCGCTCTCTGTGAGCATCGGCTCCACGATGCGCCAGGATTCATAGATCTCTTCGATTGTGGGGAAGAGGCTCTTGTCGGAGAGCAGGATCTTCTCGAGGATCTGCTCATAGGCTTCCGGGGTGTTTACCCCGAAGGTCTCGGCATGGTTGAAGCGGAACTTGACGGCCCGTGATTTCCAGGAGGTGTTAGGCTCCTTGAGATTCATCGAGATATCGATGGTGAGCTCAGGCTGGATGTTGATGATCACACTGTTCTCCCGTATTGAGCTGTCGTTCATCACTGAGCTTGTCTTGTTCTTGAAGTTGATATAGATCCTGGCTATTGCCTGCTCCTGCATCTTGCCGGTCCTGACATAGATCGGTATCCCGGCAAAGTAAAATGTATTCACATAGAGCTTCAGGGCGGCATAGGTTGGGGTCCTGACCGGATGGTCGCTCCTGCTCCCGATCGACTCATAGCGTCCGAGGGCAAAGGTCTCAATCGGCTGGATCGAGCGTAGTACCTTGATCTTCTCGACGGCAATGTCCTCGGTGGTCAGTGAAACCGGCTCCGCCATGGTGAGGTAAGTGATGATCTGCAGGATGTGGTTCTGGATGGTATCGCGTACCACGCCGATCTTCTCGTAGAAGCCAAGCCGCTGATCCACACCGTGGGTTTCATCGAAGATTATCTGGATGCTCTCAATGGAGCGGTTGTTCCAGATACTGCGGATTATATCGTTGTGGAAGCGCATGATCAGCAGATTCTGCATAAACTCCTTGCCGAGATAGTGGTCGATACGATAGATCTCCCGGTCACAGAAGGCCTTTGAAAGGATGGTGTTATAGGTCCTCGCACTCTCTGCATCGAAACCGAACGGTTTCTCCACCACGATTTTCTTTGAGAGGGTGCAGGTCAGCCTGCCGTCCACCTGCTGGATCTGGTCTATGGCCGTTTCGTAAAGATCCGGCTGCAGGGCTATGTAGTAGATCAGTTCAACTTCGTCGGCACAGTTGATGCGCGCTTCGATCGCATGCAGCAGTGCCGTGACAGCTTCGGTGCCCTGCATGTCGTACTGCAGGTAATCCATGTACCCGACAGTAGACTCATCCAGTCCCATTTCCCTCAAGAACTCTTCCCTGTCGGAAAAACGGCGTCCCAGGGCAATTACGGCAAAATCGTATCCCCGCTTCTGCAGGTTGCGGTAGGAGGGGTAGAGCTTTTTCAGGGCAAGGTCGCCGGTACCGCCGAATTGGATAATTATCTGTTTCATGATTGCTCCTTGGTAACATCACTGATATCTGTAATCACCGTTATCTCTCTCTTCAGCTCCTTGAAGAAGGTGCAGGGGAGCAGGTCAGGATTGTCCCCATGGAGAAATGCCTGCAGGGCAGCCCGCTTCCCCTCGCCGATAAAGAGAAGATTGATATCGGCGGCAGCGGAGAGTTCCCTGAAGCCGGCATAGGAGATAGTTACCCGCTCGGGAGGAGGTTTCGGGGAATTGGTTACAGTTATTACCCGATCATGCTGCCGGTAGGAAGAAAGGAAGCCGGGGAAGAGTGATGCGAAGTGCCCGTCTTCACCGATCCCGACGAACAGCAGATCAAAAGGCTTTATCACCTCTGCGCGTTCAGTGGATTCAAGGCCTGAAAGCTGATCAGGGTGCAGCCTGCCGGAGTCGAGCAGTTCCTGCAGCCCCCCCTGCAGCAGGGTCTCCATGTTCCGCTCGCCGCTGAGCCGTTCATCGATCAGCTGGATGTGAATACGTGCAAGCAATTCCGGCGGCAGTTCAGAGATGGCAGAGATCACAGGCAGTATGCTGCGTCCACCGGGGATACCGATGGAAAGCGTTTCCTGTGGTGCCGGCTGTAGCCTGGCACGCAAGCGTTCGAGGGTAAACGCGGTGAGCGCCCCTGGCTGCTGCAGCGTGACTATCCGGATGTTTACTGCGCTGTTATTCTCAGGCATAGCACTAATATAGTCAATTATGGGTACGTTGGGAAGTTGCTCAGCGCAGGATCAGGGATTATGCCGGTGAGAACTGCTTGGCAGGGAGAGGGGGCGGCCCCCGAAATCTTCATATAGATACCGTCTCTGGTATCACCAGTACGACTCTCTGTTGTTGTCCCATTTCCACCGGTATCATGCAAGAATTTGGATACCAGCAGAGGCAGCAGGCACAGGGACTTCACTCTCCTGAGCCCCTCAGTACAGGGAGACTGCAATCTAATGGGGGATGGTTATCTGTTATCGCTTCGGCGGCTTGCCACCAAACAGTCTGCTGGCCGTATCCGTATTGAATTGCCATCGCAAGAAGTCGTCAATGTCAGTCTCTGTGCAGCACCTCAGATTTCCACCTTGTGGGGCCATGCTTTCAGTCGTGCCTTAGTCCACAGGGTGTTCACATAGTTCAATGCAAAATGATTCTGCATGAGATGAAGCCAAAATGCCTCCGATTCACTGAGTTCGAGATACCTGTCGTGACGATTTGTGAATCCAGCCTGCTCCATCCTTCTCAACCACCAGCGCGCTTTGGCTGCCTCTTTGCCAAGAACCGCATTGAGTTCATCCAGTGAGATTCTAGTATCATACAGGCGCCAGTATAGCCACCACCAGCCGACCATCTTTCCAGTGAATGGCATTCGCAGGGAGATCGCTTTCTGCCCGGAACACACCGCCTGAACCCAGCTCTCAAGATCAAACGTATTGAGCACAAATCCATCAGGCAGGTGTGATCCTGCACCTGGTCCGATCCCGATATACCCATCACGGGTAACCGATGAGTAGTGGGGAACATCACCCTTCTTGAAACCCCATACCGACACTCGCTTGAAGTCATGTTCCGAACTCCAGGTATTGATAGCCCTATACTGTTCGCGACGCACACGCAAATTTGGCATTCGAACGGAAGTCAGCTGTAAGTACTCACCCACTGAAGTATATGGGAATGTGAAAAGCGGGTAGGTAGTCATCTGATCAGCACCAAGCTGAGCTGCACGAGTAAGATCGGCAATCACATCGCCTGCTTTCTGATTGGGAAGCGCAAACATGATATCGGCATTGACCGAGGCAAAATCGCTCTCAGCCAGCAACGCTAATGACCGCTCTGCGACGACAGGATCATAGTCACGACCAATCACCTTTAGGCTTGCCGGCTGAAATGATTCAACGCCGAGTGATACGAGGGAGACCCCCATATCATGCAGTCGCGCAATGGTCTCAGGATCTACATCAGCTGGGTTGGTCTCGATACAGATATCGCCGGTAAGATGAAACCGTTTACGGATATGGGACAATACCCTGGCAATGCTGTCCTGTGCCAATGTGGGTGTGCCGCCGCCAATGTAAATACTCGTTATCTCTGCCGACCCGATGGTCCTGGACCACCAGTCAACCTCAGCAATGGCAGCCTTGGTGAATGGTTGCTCAAGTTCTTCCTGGTATGTAACTTTGGTATAGGGGCAGTAAGGGCAAAAGTGACGGCAGAAAGGGACGTGCAGATATAATGAAGTACGCTCAAGGGGAAGGGGAGACCAATCCCGCGGGGGTCGCTCAAAAACCCAGCGCTGATCAGCCCCCACGAGGTAGCGACGGATTGCATGTGCAGCGCAGCGTAGCAGCCAGTCCTTTGTTTTGATCACCAATACCTGAGCATTCCGAGCACGGCACTCGGTTTCAATCGTTGAAATTCAGTTAGTTCGGTACATGCCGCATACCCGCAGTCAGCACATATCTCACCGGAAGCCCGGCAGCACACCGATTCTCCATCAGCATCTATCACCGAAGCCACTGAGGATCGTCGCGGCCAGTTTCCTGACTGCAGTGCCAGTAAACCAGCCCGTGAATTAATGACTGGTAGCCCGTCCCTGATATGGACAAGCAAGTTGTCAATGATCCGTCTCCGCTCTCCGGCTGGCAGGAACAGTTCGTCGCGCCCGTAGTAAGGGGTCTGGAAATAGAACATCACACCGATAACCGGGAATTTCGTCTCCTGCACCCACCGCAGGAACGCTTCGACACCTTCTGCGGTATTGTGATCGATCACATAAATGATAGCGATCTCAGTCTTCGCTCCCGCGCGGACAGCCTGTTCCACCTGGTGGAAATGATCCCCGCGGCGCTTCTCGAAAACACCAGGCAGTCCGTCCATACTAACCCAAACGAGATCGCAGGATGGTTCGATGCCAAGCAGGCCGTTAGTGTAGAGATGCACATGAAAAAAGCCGATTTGTCTGGCCTTAGTAATCACGTCTGCAAGGGTGTGGCTGCCGTCACTCCATAACATTGGTTCCCCGCCACTTACATACAATTCACGGAACCCGCGCGTCCAGGCATCCTGCATAGCGGCAACCGCTTGGTCCCAGCTCATATCGGGTCTCCCGGTATTGGAAACACGGCAACCGCGGCATGCAAGGTTGCAGCGGTCTGTTATCGCAATACCGTAGATCAACGGCTCCTGGCGCTGCAGCACTAAAAACCTCCATAAATATTTGGTATAGAAACATAGTTGTCTCAATCGAGTTTTTTGATTCCTGTAAAGATTCTCTTGGCTCTCGTTTTGTGGGGTGAACGGTAGTTTGGATGTTGTACACATAGATGGGTCAGCTCCTTTATATTGCGCGCAAACAAGTGAGCCCCAAGAAAGCCAGTTATATGCTCAATCACATCATGTAATGTGCGATCCTGGTTATCAGCAATATCTTTTCCCGGGACCTGAGCAACTATCTATCATTTTACTACATAATCAGAAATTTTCCTGCTTGTATTGAAGCATCAGCGTAATAATATTGGCTAATTCCAGACCGTACTGCTCATGAACCAGTTTCACGTAGTACATAAGCCGCTGGATCCCAATGCCTGCTTGCCAGCCAGGAGATCTCAATTACAGATATGGGAACGCTATTCCACCTAAAGGAAACGAGCTCGAATCAATCCAACCAGCCTGAATTATTGTATATACATAAAAAATGCCGGGGAAGCCCCGGCCTTGAAAATTGGTTGAGTGCGGAAGTCTGAAACCACCTGAACGGATATCTTCAACGAAGATACTGTTTCTTCCATGTATCAGATGACCTCAACTTCTGATTTTAAAATAACACATAACGAACAATATGTCAATAATAACATATTCTTAAAATATGTTATTATCATTTTGGTTTTTTTGACACTTTACTACTTTTTTGTGGAAAAAAGAGAGATTTTCCTATACACTGTATAGTGTTACGAATAACTGAATGTTACTGAGACAGAGATGCCGAAAATTATTGACCATGGAAAACGTAAAGAAGAGATTCTCTATACTGCGCTGAAGGTGTTCTCCCGTGAGGGTTACAAGGATGCCAACCTCTCGCTCATAGCACAGAAGTGCGGTATATCGAGACCGACGATCTATCAGTACTTCCATGACAAGGAAGAGATCTACCACTATGCAGTCAAGCTCTTCACCGGCAAACTGTTCGTTCAGTATGCAGAGATGGCCTGGGATGAATCCAATACGGTGGTTGACCGGCTGAAAAGGATCTGTCTCGATATTATCGAAACTGCCGCAAAGAACCGTGATGCCCTCACTTCCCTGGTGGATGTGATGATTCAGATGAAAAAAGAGGGTAAGGATTTCTCGGACATCATCATGCGGCGTACTGCAAAGCTGATTATCCTCTTCAAGCGTCTGCTGAGCCTTGGTATACACAATGGTGAACTGCGGGCGCATTCGGTGAGGGAGATAAGTTCTCACCTGCTTCACCTGCTGGAATCTTTCTGTTTTCAGATGGCCTTCCTTGATTCCTATGATATTCATGCCTATTTTAATCTAATCAATATCTATATTGACAGCTTGAAAAAGTGATGAAGGAATTAGCATGAACCATAACCGGATTCTCATTGTTGAGGATGAACCTGCTATCGCTGATGCCGTATCCTCCGGACTCAGCGAGGAGGGTTTTGTTCCGATAGTAGCAGGAAGCGGAGAAAAGGGTCTGGAGGCGCTGCAGCATGCCCAGATTGATCTTGCCCTGCTCGATATTCGATTACCCGGCATCGATGGCTATGAAACCTGTCGACGCATGCGCTCTTCGGGCTTCCGGGGACCGATTATCTTCGTCTCCGCCCGGGATGAAGTCACCGACAGGGTGGTGGGACTGGAAGTCGGCGGGGATGATTATCTGGTGAAGCCGTTCAATTTCCGGGAGCTCTTCTCCCGGATACGGGCGCAGCTGCGAAGAAGCTACGGAGAGCTGGCAAATATCGGGGGGCTTGAAGGGGCTGCCGGGAATGTCATCAAGTTCGGTGAAATCACAGTGGATCGCAAAGCCATGCGGGCAAGGAAAGCCGGAAGGGACCTCTTCCTCACCCCCATTGAGCTGCGGCTGCTGATGCTTTTTCTCGATTATCCCGGGCAGGTGCTGACGAGAGAGCAGATTATCGCACAGGTCTGGTCAGATGAGTGGAATCCCGATGACCTGAAGACAGTGAACGTGCACATACGGCATGTGCGCGAGAAGATAGAGAGTGACCCGGCAAATCCGGAGTACCTCCTTACTGTACGGGGATACGGGTACCGCCTTGACATCTGATCGGCGTGCTGCAGATTAAGAAATCTTAATAGATGCATAACCTGGCCGCAATACCTCGGGAGTACCTTTGCAGTATGGAGTATGCCGTAGTGCATGCAAGAAATACTGATGTAACTGGAGGATTCTTATGAATAACCGAAACGTGAAAGCGAAAGCAGCCGGTCTGTTTGCCCTGCTGCTGCTTGCTGTATCGTTCATCTCAGCCGAGGGAGTCGCTGAGGACCTTGATGGCAAACTCCCGGATACTACCGGAACGATGGAGGAGTACGGGGAAGCCGATGACGGTGCTGCTGGTGCTGCGGAGAACCCGGCTAGAGGACGTTTTGCACAGCGTGACCAACTTCGCAAGTACGGCTCCGGTAACGGGGTCCTTATAGCAGATGTACTCCTGGGGAGTCCAGCAGATGCTGCCGGCCTGATGCGCGGTGACAGCATCCTGTCCGTTGATGGTACCGGGATCAGTAACTTCAATGAAATACTGCAGGTGCTTGACGGGTATGAGCACGGTGAGGAGATAACACTGACAATCATGCGTGCCGATGAGGAGCTGACAGTACCACTGACCCTGGAGACAAGAGTCGGCTATCCGCTGATCGGGATCGTGGCCAATGACAGTACCTATATGCCACAACGGGGGATGATGAGAGAATCCCTCCGTGATGAGGCTCCCCGTATGGAGCGTGAGCTGCCGGAAATCGGGAGAATGTTCAACATCCCGGAAGTTCTGCTGCAGGCTCTTGAAGATGGTAACGGGGCTGTAGTGCAGTCAGTGATGGAAGGGGGTCCTGCCGTTACTGCCGGCGTGGAGGAGGGCATGGTGATTCTCCAGGTTGACGGCACAGATGTTGCAGAGGGGGATCTTGCCACCCTTATCAGAAGCTATGATCCAGGTGATACGGTTGTGCTGAGTGTGGCAACCCTTGACGGGGAGAGCTTGGAAATCAGCGTTGAGCTTGGTGAGAACGATCAGAAGCCGCTGCTTGGGGTTACCTACATACCAGTGCCGGCAATCGCAGAAAACGGACTGTTCCCAGGCATGGGTGGCATGTTCTTCTCAAATCCCTGGATGAACAGAGGGGCAGATGACCAGCCCCGGTTCTTAATTCCCGATATGCATAACAATTGATCTGCTGAGCTGTAATCCATACTGTGCATGATTCCGAAAGGGGCTGGCGGATGAAGCGTTCAAGGAGCCTGAAAAACAAACTGATCTTCAGCTATACGGCGGTTACCTTTGCAGTGCTGCTCCTGATGGGTGGCGTGTTCTATATATTCATTGACAGGTTTGCCAACCAGCGTGAACAGGCGACCATACAGACTTCAGCAAGGCAGGTGACAACCGAGCTGATACAGTTCATCAGCCGGGAACCCCGCCTTCGGGACCTTGAAGATTTTGTCACAGCCATTGAGGCAATACAGGGTATTGCCATAGATCTTGTAGACACCGAAGGGGAATCGCTCTTCAGAAAGCTGGATCCTGATGATACTGTCAGGATCGCAAATTCCCAGCAGTTCCTCAACGGTGTCATGCAGCTCATGGGGAGAATGTTCAACGCAGCCGGAAGTTCGGGCATGCGTCGAGGAACCATGGGAATACTCCCGAACAGCACCTCCGGCACCATAAAAGTACCGGATTTTTCTGACAGCAGCATGATTCCCCTCGATATCACGGGAACGGGGATCAGGGTGGATGGTGACATTGTTGATGGCTTCTTTGTTGTGCAGAATGCTCAGGGAGTCAGGCTTGCGATTATCCGTCCTGCACTGATAGCCTTCCTCTCCGCTTCGGCAGTTGCCCTGTTTCTTGCCGTACTGCTCGGCTGGTGGATGGGAAAACGCATGAGCAAACCGCTGAATGCGCTGCAGATGGCGTCTGCGGCTATGGGTAGCG
>CAZSBC010000010.1:0-34541 GCA_964605195.1 uncultured Spirochaetales bacterium
GCCTGGAGAAGATCGGTACCCTCATCACCGATGCCCTCCCCCCACGGTATGCCCGGCGGCTGGAGGAGCTGCAGGTCGAGGTGATTCTGGCGGAGAAACCGGACTGATTCTGCCTTTGCCTATTTCACTCGCCAGCAGGCTTATCGGAATGAATAACTCTTCAGAAAAATAATATGCATATTTTTAAGGTTAAAATTCAGCATTACTTGCATAAATTAATGGTATGTTTTATGCGTCATATGGTATAATACCATATGAAACGAGATGCTGAAATCATTTTATCAGAATGGATACAACTCACACGCAGGAAACCGCTTATCATTCGCGGCGCACGGCAGGTAGGCAAATCGACATTGGTGCGGAATTTTGCCAGAAACCAGGGATTTGACCTGTTTGAGGTAAATCTTGAGCTGCACCCCAGCATACAGGCCTTTGCATCCATGGATGTGGACAGGATACTGCGTGACCTTGAAGTGCTCATCAGGCAACCGCTGACTTCCAATTCGCTGTTATTCCTGGATGAGATACAGAAGCAGCCAGCCGCAATTGCTGCCCTGCGCTACCTGTATGAAGAAAGACCTGAGCTGCCAGTAATTGCAGCAGGCTCACTCCTTGAAGTGGCCCTGGAAGATATGGAATACTCCATGCCGGTCGGACGGGTGGAATATCTCTATCTGGGACCGATGACCTTTTTCGAATTTCTCGCCGCCTTAGGGGAAGATATCCTTCTGGAATACTGTAACAATGCGGGACCTCTCGAAATCAGCCATGACAGCTTCCACAGATTAGTGGAAAGATACAGAGAGTATCTCTTCGTTGGAGGGATGCCTGAGGCTGTTCTCACCTATTCTGAAGAGAAAAGCGGACTGGCCGTAGAGAGAGTTCACCGCTCAATCGTTGAGACCTATATTGAAGATTTTTCCAAGTACAGAAAACGGGTACAGACAGAACACCTTGAATTGGTCTTCAATTACATTTCCACCCATGTCGGGCAAAAAGTGAAATTCAGCAATATATCACGGAATTATCAGTCAAGGGAACTGAAAAGGGCATTGCAGATGCTTATCAGAGCACGCGTTATATTGCCGGTATACCACAGCTCCTGCTCTGGGATTCCATTGAAGGCCGGAGTTGATACACATATTTTCAAGCCCTACTTTCTGGATGTAGGTTTGATGAACTATCAGTGCGGTCTTACCTGGAATGATTTTGCAGCTCTAGAGAATAAAGATCTTTTTACCATTGGGGCAGCAAGCGAGCAGTTTGCCGCACAGCATCTGTTTTATGGAACCGGACAGGCGAAGAAACCTGAGCTCCATTACTGGCTTCGGGAGAAGAAGTCATCCAATGCGGAGGTGGATTTCATCATAGCAGCTTCCGGGCGAATTCTGCCCGTCGAAATCAAAGCCGGTAAGAGCGGCACCCTGAGATCACTGCATCAGTTCCTCTACCGGAAGAAACTGGGAGCGGCCATACGGTGCAATCTCGATACCGCATCCGCGGTTGTGGTGAATACCAGCGTGAAGAACGGTTCTGTGATGGACCATATCACCTTCACCCTGGTATCCATTCCAATTTTCCTTATCGAGCGGGTAACTGACCAGCGAATATTGAGCCTTATGATCGAAAAATGAGGGAGGCCCTTGGCCTCCCCCCGTTTCTGTTGATCTATCCTGCTAATTCCCCGAATGCCTGCTTCGGGGGAACCGGCTCAACTTATACATACCCCTGGTCGACCATCGCCTCGGCCACCCGTATGAACCCGGCAATGTTCGCACCGTCAAGGTAATTGCCCTTGGTGCTGTAGCGCTCGGACACTGAGAGGGTGAGCTCATGGATGCGCTTCATGATGTTATGCAGCTCGCCGTCGACCTTCTCCCTTGTCCAGAGGAGCCGTGAGCTGTTCTGGGACATCTCAAGGCCGGAGACGGCAACACCGCCGGCATTGGTTGCCTTGGCAGGCCCGTAGAGCACGTTGTTCTCCAGGAAGAGCTCGATGCCCTCTTCGCAGGTCGGCATGTTGGCCCCTTCGGCAACGAGCATCACCCCGTTCTTCACAAGGTTCTCGGCATCTTTGAGGTTGATCTCATTCTGGGTCGCGCAGGGAAAGGCGCAGTCGGCCTTGATGTCCCAGAGGGGGTTGCTGTCCCGCTTCATCTGCACGGGAAAGTACTCGGCCTTCGGATACTCCTCGACATACTCCTTGATCCTGCCGCGGCGGTAGTTCTTCAGCTTCATGACATAGTCGAGCTTCTCGGCATCGATGCCGTCCTTGTCATAGATAAAGCCGTTGGAATCGGAGAGCGTCACAACCTTCGCCCCGAGGGCCAGCAGCTTCTCCACGGTGAACTGGGCCACGTTGCCTGATCCGGATACCAGGCAGACCTTGTCCTTGAAGGACTCGTTCCGCGTTTCGAGCATATACTGGGAGAAGTAGATCAGGCCGTACCCGGTGGCCTCAGGACGGATATAGGAACCCCCCCACTCGACGCCCTTGCCGGTCAGCACGCCGGTGAACTGGTTCTTGATGCGCTTGTACTGCCCGAACATGAAGCCGATCTCACGTCCCCCGACCCCGATATCACCGGCCGGAACATCCGTATTCTCGCCGATATGGCGGTAGAGTTCCGTCATGAAACTCTGGCAGAAACGCATGACTTCCAGATCACTCTTTCCCTTCGGATTGAAGTCAGAGCCCCCCTTGCCCCCGCCGAGGCTCAGGCCAGTCAGGCTGTTCTTGAACACCTGCTCGAAGGCCAGGAACTTCATGATGCTCTGGTTTACCGAGGCATGCAGCCGCAGCCCCCCCTTGTAGGGACCGAGGGCACTGTTCATCTCAACCCGGTATCCCCGGCTGACCTGCAGCTCCTCGCCGTCATCGACCCAGGGGACCCTGAAAGATATCAGGCGCTCCGGCTCCACCATCCGTTCCAGCACGCGGTGGTAGCGCAGGTCCGGACGGTCCTCAAGCACCGGGCTCAGTGAGTGCAGCACCTCATGCACCGCCTGGAGGAACTCACTCTCCCAGGGATATTTCGCCGCTACCTGTTCATACACCTCGTTCACATAGTCTGCCATCGTTCACTCCTTGTTGTCTTTGTATCCCGGATCCGCAATACTTTTCCGGATCACTGATGTATCCCTCAATTATTTCAATTATCTTGCGGATACCACCAGAATATGCACCATTTTAACTGTTATTATTGCCGTATATACGGCATGTCTTTGCCGCAAAACATACAGAAATCATGGTAGTTTTATCATAGCTTATACATTAATGTCGATATTTATGCAATACTGGTCGGTTATTTTTGCATATTTTTTCAATAAGTTTTTTTCCACATAAACAATTTATTTCAATAACGGCAATTTTGCCGTTATTGCTGATTAGTATACTCTTGCTTTTTCACGTTGAACGTGAATAATGGGAAGGTATGAGCAGAGAGGAGAAAATCCAGAGAACCCGTATGCAGATCCTGCGCCTGCTTGCAGAGGCACGTTCCCCGCTGAACAGCATCAGGATCACCGAGCTGATGAACCGTCAGGGACATGATATCAGCGAACGGAGCGTTCGCATGTATCTCAACCGGCTCGATGAAGAGCGCCTGACCATCTCCCATGGCAAAAAAGGCCGGGAAATCACCCACCGGGGCCTGGAAGAGATAAACTCGGAGCAACTGCTTGAGCGGGTGGGCTTCATGTCGGCAAAGATCGACAACATGACTTACCGTATGAGCTTTGACCTTGCCCTGCGCAGGGGGAGTGTTGCCGTGAACCTGGCAATCGTGGAACAGGGCGTCTTCCTTGACCGCCTTGGCATGATCTGCGAGGTCTTTGCCCAGGGGTATGCCATGGGGAGCCTGGTGGCACTGCTCTATCCGGGGGAACATCTCGGGGAGCTGACGGTCCCTCCCGGACATCTGGGTTTCTGTACCGTCTGCTCGGTAACGCTCAACGGGGTGCTGCTGAAGCACGGCATACCTACCCGATCAATCTTCAGCGGGCTGCTGGATCTGGAGGACGGCAGGGCCAAGAGATTCTCCGAACGGATCAACTATGACGGGACGAGCATTGACCCCCTGCAACTCTTCATCAGGGCCCGGCTGACCAACTATGTCGGGGCCATTACCGATGGAAACGGCAGGATCGGCGCGGGCTTCCGGGAGATACCGGAGAGCAGCTATGACCTGGCCAACTCCCTCTCGGAGAAACTTGAGGGGCTGGGCCTGAAGGCCTTCCTGCAGATCGGGAAACCCTCCGAGGCACTCCTCAACATACCGGTGACCGAGGGAAGCTGCGGGATTATCGTCATCGGAGGACTAAACCCCGTCGCCATCCTGGAAGAGACCGGGGCTGATGTAACCCACTATGCCCTTTCGGGCCTGATGGAGTACAACCGGCTATTTGAGTACAACGAACTGCGTACCCGCCTGAAACAGAGAATCTAGCTACCGATCCTTCATCGAGAGCCCGATACGGTTGCGCTCAAGGTCGACACTGATCACCCTCACCGTCACCTGCTGGTGCACCCTGACCTCCTCGGCAGGATCCTTTACGTAGTGGTCGGCCAGCTGGCTGATATGGACCAGCCCGTCCTGATGCACCCCGATATCGACAAAGGCCCCGAAGGCCGTCACGTTGGTGACGATCCCCGGCAGAACCATGCCCTCGGAGAGGTCAGAAGGCTGGTGCACGGCATCGGAGAACTGGAAGAGTTCGAACGCGGCCCGCGGGTCCCGTCCCGGCTTCTCCAGCTCCCGCATAATGTCACGCAGGGTGGGAAGTCCTGTGGACTCGTTGACATAGCTCTCAACCCTCACTTTCCTCCTGTACAGCGGATCGCGTATGAGCTCCTCCACGCTGCAACCGATATCGGCTGCCATTCGCCGCACGACCGGGTACGACTCGGGATGCACAGCGCTTGAATCGAGTGGATTGGCCGCATCGCGGATCCGCAGGAACCCGGCAGCCTGCTCGAAGACCTTCGCTCCGATACCGGCCACCTCCTTCAGCTGGCTGCGGTCCCGGAATCTACCGTGCTGCTCCCGGTAGCTGCAGATAGCCTCAGCCGTGCGAGCCGTAATCCCGGAGACGTAGCTCAGCAGCTGCCTGCTGGCCGTATTGACCTCCACGCCAACCGAGTTGACGCAGGAGAGCACCGTATCATCAAGGGCTTGCTTAAGCAACCGCTGGTTGACATCATGCTGGTACTGCCCTACCCCGATGGACTGGGGATCTATCTTGACAAGCTCGGCAAGAGGGTCCATAAGCCTGCGCCCGATGGAGACCGCCCCGCGCACCGTCACATCCTTGTCGGGGAACTCCTCCCTGGCTACCGCTGATGCCGAGTAGATCGAAGCCCCGCTCTCATTCACCATCACCACCTGCACCGGGGCTCCCGAGGGGGAGGCAATGCCTTCGACAGCCTGGCGGGCAAAGGCCTCGGCCTCCCTGCCCCCGGTTCCATTGCCAACAGCAATCGCCTCGATACCGAACTTCGCGCATAGCCCCCGGACAATCCGCGTGGCCTCATCGACACGGTTTTTCGGAGGCAGCGGGTAGATTACATCATCATGGACAAGATGCCCCTGCGCATCAAGACAGACCAGCTTGCACCCGGACACCATTCCCGGGTCAAGGGCAAGGGTCCGCTTCTGGCCAAGCGGGGAGGCCAGCAGCAGCTCCCGCATATTCTCGGCAAAGACCCGGATCGCCTCGACATCGGCCCGCTCCTTGCACTCCTTCTCCAGGGCATACTCTAGGGAGGGGGCAGTAAGGCGCTTGTAGCCATCCACGGCAGCCTCCCACACTTGGGCATTGGCGGCAGATTTCTCAATCCGGCTCGCGGGGTATCCTAGAACCCGTCTCTCCAGCAGCTGCAGGGCAAGCTCCTCATCCGGGGAGAAGTGGGTGATGAGAAACCCCTCGGCAGCGCCCCTCAGCACCGCCAGGATCCTGTGTGAAGGTGCCTTGGCAGCCGGTTCTGACCAATCAAAGTAGTCGCGGTACTTGGCTGCTTTCGGATCCTTCTCCATGATGCTTATCACCCTTGAGCGCATCAGGGCATGCTGGGCATAGAGCTCCCGCAGGGCCTCCCTGAGCTCTTTTGTCTCATTGAAGACCTCCGAGAGGATATCACGGGCACCGGAGAGAGCCTGCTCTGCATTAGCGATCTTATGCTCGGGGTTGAGAAACTCACCAGCCTTGGCTATCAGCTCTGATTCCGGCACGGCAGCCGTCCTGCAGTGCTGCAGCGGGGCATCCAGCTTTGCCCCGGTACCCTTTTCCAGCAGCCATGCTGCCAGACCTTCGAGCCCGGCATCACGGGCAATGCTGGCCCTGGTACGTTTCTTCGGCTTGTAGGGCAGATAGATATCTTCCAGCTGGATAAGCGTCTCAGCCGAGCTGACAGCCTGCTTGAGCTCCGGAGTCAGCAGCTCCCGCTCCTCAAGCGATTTGAGGATAGCCTCACGGCGCTTTTCCAGCTCTATGTAACGTGTCTGGGCATCCCGGATTGCCAGTATCTGCACCTCATCCAGCTCCCCGGTTGCCTCCTTGCGGTACCTTGCAATAAAGGGTACGGTACAGCCTTCGTCAAACAGCCTGATAACGGCCCGCACCTGGGTTGCGGAAATGCCGGTATCGGTGCCAATCTTCGTAAACATCGCGGTTGTAGTATTCATAAAGGGAAAGTAGCATGAAATTGCAATTGCTGGAAGTAGATTGCAGGATTAGTTTCGGTCTCTTCCGCCGCATACCGGGCATCCGGGATCCTGCGTTAATGCAACACTGTCGAAAGTGGCCTCCAGACCATTGTAAATCAGCATTCTGCCGTTAAGCGGTTTCCCAAGCCCAGTCAGCAGCTTCAGGGTCTCAAGAGCCTGCATGGAGGAGATAACCCCGACAGCCGCCCCGACCACGGGTATCGGACCACGCCCCGGATCATCATCAATCTCGGGGAACACACAGGCCAGGCAGGGTCCCATGCCCGGCTGAAAAACGGTTATCTGCCCGTTCATGCCGTGCAGGCCGGCATGTACCATCGGCTTACCGGAAGCCACCGAGTAGCGGTTCAGGACATAGCGGGTCTTCAGGTTGTCCAGGCAGTCTACCAGGACAGTACAGCCTTCGGCAGCCTCAGCAATCGTATCGTCTGTAATACGCTCAGTAACGACTGCCGTTTCTACCCGGCTGTTGATCGCCTGAAGCGTTTTCCGGGCTGACTCAGTCTTCATCATGCCGATGCTCGTCTCGGCATGCAGCAGCTGGCGGTTGAGATTGCTCACCTCAACCGCATCAAAATCACAGATAACCAGGCGACCGACACCGGCAGCTGCAAGATACATGGAGGCCGTGCTGCCCAGGCCTCCGGCACCGATAATCGCCACCGAGCTTTCAGCGAGGATATCCTGGGCCTGTTCTCCCCAGCCGTCAATGATCATCTGGCGAAAGTAACGATTATTGGTTCCCGGATTCATACTCAGCCTCCCGTCCGGATGGAGAGCTACTCTTGCTCAATCGATAACAGCTCGACATCAAAAATAAGCAGCTCGTTCGGTCCGATCATATCACCGGCACCCATCTCCCCGTATCCGAGAGCAGGTGGAATATAGAAACGGTAACTTGAACCGACAGTCATCAGCTGCAGCCCTTCCGTCCAGCCGGCTATGACTCCGTTCAACGGGAATGTTGCCGGGGTACCGCGTTCATAGGAGCTGTCAAACACGCTGCCGTCAAGCAGGGTACCACTGTAATGGACGGTTACGGTATCTTCAGCAGCAGGCTTCTGCCCATCAGCCGGACCCTCGCTCAATATTTCATACTGCAGTCCGCTCTCTGTGGTGAATATCCCTTCACGCTCGCTGTTCTCAGAGAGAAAATCCTCTGCTGCGGCAAGGTTCACCCCTGCGGAAGCTGCCATCTCAGCCTGCTGTTCGGCAATCAGCTGATCCTGATACTCCATAAGGAATCCGTTCATCTCCTCGAGGGTGAACAGGGCCTCGGAACCCTCCATCACATCCTGCATGGCAGCACCGAAATAGCGGTGATCCAACTCCACACCCTGACTCTTGTAGCTGTCGGACATCATGAATCCCAGCGCATAGCTGACTTTCTCAATCAGCGTTTCGGGAGCAGCAAGGCTGCCCTGATTCTCTGCCGTTACCGGAACCTCATCCTCTGCACAGCTGATGAACATTGCCGCAACAAGCATGATGCCTACTGCCATAACCCACATTCTCTTCATCCGTTTTACCTTCCTTCGTCCTGTTGTCCCACAATACTGCTATGCAATAGGTAACACGTCTGTCTTATCGGTTGCATAGATGCGGTCGGGTCATACTCCCCCCGACTGCTTGATATTCTTCATACCATGCCTTCAATGTACCAAAGAGTCCGAAAAAAAGCAAAGGTTAATTCCCCCGGCGGCACAGGAGATGCTTCGCTGCATATGATTCTGCAGAGAGAGCAGATTAATTGATTGTATTACGTCTCAGAGATGGTCTATAATGAAGCATGCGCAAGTTCGTCCTCCTGCTCGGTTTTGTCATACTGGCTGTGAGCATCTTCAGCATCCTCTTCGATTTCGGTTTCAACCTCAACAGCGGGTTTGCCGTCAACGGTTCCTTTGACCTCTCGGCATCAGACTACCGGGATCTCCCGGTCACGGCCCTGCGGGGTACCTGGGAGTTCTACCCATCCGCTTCCCCGACAGGCGATCGTCCCGGAGAGCTTGAGCGAGGGGTGCCGCTGAATATCACCGAATCCTGGAAGGGTATCCCGAGTGACGGGGGAACCATGGGCTCCTTCGGGTACGGTGCCTACCGGCTGCAGCTGACCCTGCCGGAACCGGGCTACTACAGTCTTGCCATTGACAATGTCTACACCGCCTACACCCTCTTCGTGAACGGGCATCCCCTGCTTGAGACCGGCACATTCGCAACCACGAAAGAGGAGCATTATCCCCAGTTTACCGACAAGTTCGTCACCTTCCATACCAATACGAATACAGCAGACATCGTCATATATGTCAGCAACTTCACCCATCCCACTCCAGGATTCGGAAAAGCGCCCCTCTTCGGAATCCCCTATTCCCTGCACCGCATCGTCTTCATCAGCCACAGCACATCCCTGTTCATTGTCGGGGTGCTCATGATGATGGCCCTGTTCATGACCTTCTACTACAACCGCAGCAACCGGGATTCGAGCATCATCTTCTTCTCTGCGATGTGCGCCCTGCTGGCCCTGAGGACTGTAACAACAAATACCCTGATATCAATATACCTGCCATGGCTCCCCACGGCACTACAGCTGAAGATAGAGTACCTCACCATCACCGTGACTTTCATCATGTTCCTGCTCTACAGCAGGTCAGCGTTCCCCCATATTCTGCAGACCGTCATCCTGCGCATACTGCTGGCATTGGCCTCCATCTTCTCACTCGCCATCATCATTCTGCCGATACGCCTTTACAATTACGGACTTGTCCCGTTCCTCGCTGTCCTCGCTGCTGCGGCAGTCTACTGGCTGATCTCCCTCT
The DNA here is from genome assembly GCA_964605195.1 of uncultured Spirochaetales bacterium. Taxonomy (GTDB): domain Bacteria; phylum Spirochaetota; class Spirochaetia; order JABMQR01; family JABMQR01; genus CAZSBC01. The sequence goes on from CAZSBC010000010.1 coordinate 9,539, forward strand.
TCTTCTCCTGGTTCAGGAAAGAGCAGACCTCCGGTATCATCCTATTCGGCGGTTTCATTCTGGCACTGGCGGTACTGAATGATATCATCTACTACACATCGGGAATGACCAACCTGTTCGCTGCCGAACTCAGCGCCTTCGGCCTCACATTCTTCATCATCACCAATTCATACGAATTCTCCTATAAATTTCTCACGGCCCTGAAACTCTCCCGTGAGACCTCCCATGAACTTGAAAGACGGATACAGACCCGTACAAGACAGCTCAGTGAACTCAACGGGAAACTGCTGAGGATGGCAACCCGGGATGACCTGACCGATCTCTGGAACAGGAATGAATTTCAGCGGCGTTCAGAAGAGGAAACCGCCAAGTATAATCGCTACTACGCCTCTAATTCGGCTTTCTTCTCGGTACTCTATCTCGACCTTGACAATTTCAAATACTACAATGACACCTTTACGCATGAAGCCGGTGACCGGGTTCTGCGGCTCTTCGCCGACAGCCTGAAGCAGCTGACCCGCTCATCCGACACCCTCTTCAGGATGGGTGGTGACGAGTTCGTCATATTTCTTCCAAAGACCGATAATACCGGAGCGGCAAAGTTTGCGCAGCGTATTACCGACAGCATGGAGAGCTTCAACGATGCCGTCCAGGAGGAGATGCGCAGCATCACCGGCAAGCCGGTATCAATTTCACGGGAACGGAAACTCACCTGCTCCATCGGTATTGCGGTACACGCAAAAGGATTCATCAACATTGCCCGTCTGATCCAGTATGCCGACGCAGCCCTGCTGCGGGCCAAGGAAGAGGGGAAGAACCGCTATATCCTCCACTCCGGCTCAATGTTCTGACCTACTCAAGCAGATTGCAGCTCTTGAGTATCAGCAGGTAGTCAAGAGTGATGATGGGTCTCCACCAGCTCAGCTCCGGGAAGGGGTTCATCACACCCCCATCCTGCTCAACCAGGGAGTAGAAGAGCTCCACCTGTCGTTCCACGAGTTCATCGGGCATCATATCGATAAAGTGGTACCAGTAGCGGGTCAGCAGGAAATAGCGGTCACGATCCACATATATGTGCTCAGTGAGTTTGCGCTGCAGTCTGTCAAGCACCGAATCCCACTGTGCATAGGATGTTTCGTGGGCGGCATAGACAAAGAGCGGGTAATTATATTCGGTGAGTTCATCGGGAACAGGCAGCGAATCGGCAAACGCGGCTATGGCACGCCTGGTTTTTGCCGCAATCCTGATATTCAGCTTTGCGCAGAAACCGGCAATCGCGAGAACCCTGGTTTCATCGGGATCCAGCCACCAGCTCTGATGGGGGTAGGCGGCAATGTCATCGGGAACGGCAGGCAGCAGACCTCCGTCAGTAACGCTCCGCTCAACCCATTTTCCCGCCTGGTCACAGATTGCCCGGATCGCATCACCGGCGTGATCGGCATGCCGTTTCATGCATCGCAAGTAGATGTCAATGTAGTAGAGTGCCGTTTCCAGGGCAATTCCCGTGCTGACCGGGCTCAGCACATCCGGCTCCAGGCCATGTCCGAAACCACCGTCGGGATTCTGGTAAGCTGCAAGAGCTCTGATGAAGAACCCTTCATCACCTCCATCGAAGACTGCCCTGAAGAGCTGCCGCTCTATCAGGCGGCACTTTTTGAGAAGATACTCCCTCGTTCCCGCTGGGATCGACTGCCTGATCATACCCTACCTCCCGGACACGCTTCCCACAATCTCTATCCTGCAGTGGTCCCCGCCGGTAAGCACCGCTTCGGTTACCGATACGCTCACCGGTCGTTCAAGAACAAACTCCCACAGGTGGCGGTAGAACCCTGCCCCGCAGAGACAGTACTGCATTGAAAGGCGGCTGCTCTCCCCATTGGGGATCACCGCATCCCTTATCCTCGGGCAGTGGCAGTAGAGCTGCCTGCGCTTCAGCCGGTCGGGTTCATCAAACCACCGGCGGAACTCCTTGGGGATCTTCGTTGCCCTGATGAGGAAGCCTCCGGGATCAGCCTCTTCTGTCATAGTCAGCGTTCCGGCCATTCCCATGCCCTCATCAATGATGCACTGCATATGCCGGTTATCCAGCTGCTTGTATGGCCGGATCTCCCTGAGAAACTGCTCCTGCAGCCTGCGATGCACCAGAGGAAGGTCAGCCGTCTGCCTGAAGAGCTCCCGTACCTCCTCCAGGGATACCTCGGGATAGCTACAGGCACAGCGTGTCAGGATATTGTCAAGTGCAGAAGCTCCGGCTTCATCGGCAACAATCTCCATTGCAGCCACTGTCCACTCAACGGGGCTAGCATGGTACTGTTCCAGATTATGCAGCGAGTGTTCCGTCACCCCGCTCGCCCTTCTGGCCTGATCAACAAACCTGGCACGCCAGTATCTCTCAAAGCCTTCCTGTTGGTCTCTGTTCTCTGTCATACCACAGTGTACCATGACAGCAGCCTGTAGTAAAATTATTCTGTGAAGAGGTTTCCCCGGCAGTCCATGGCTACAAGAACAGGAAAATCGGTCACGATGAGGGCAAGCAGTGCCTCCGGCCCGAGCTCAGGAAAGGCTATCGGGCGGGCAGCGACGATCCTGCCGGCATAGAGGGCCCCACAGCCTCCATAGGCATAGAAGTAGATACTCCCTGTCTCCCGGACTGCTTCCCGGACTGAACTGCTGCGCGGGCCCTTCCCGATCATGCCCCGCAGCCCTGCGGAAAGGAGCCGGGGCGTGAAGGGATCCATCCTGGCGGAGGTCGTCGGACCGCAGGATCCGATCACGGCCCCTTCGGGGGCAGGAGCCGGCCCCATATAGAAGATCGTCTCACCTGAAATATCGACGGGAAGCGGCTGCCTAGCCTCAAGCAGTTCATAAAACCGCTTATGCACCTGATCCCTGCCGGCAAGCATCGTTCCGTTGAGCAGCACCTTTTCACCCGGTCGCAGCCGGGAGATCTGCTCCCGACGGAGCGGCAGATCTATGTATGTCGTTTTTACACTCATCCTTTCACTCCCCTGAGAGTATGATACGCTCTTTCCTGTCAGCCCAGCAGCTGATGCTGACACCGACAGGCATGCCGGCTATGTGGGTGGATTCAGCCATGACCTTCACCGCCAGGGCGGTGGTCTCCCCGCCCCATCCGCCGGGACCGATCCCCAGGGCATTCACCCTGTCTAGGATATCCAGCTCCAGGGCAGCATACCGTTCATCCGGATGGGTGTCATCAAGCTTTCTCAGCAGGGCTTTCTTGGAGAGCAGCAGAGCCCGGTCAGCGGTTCCCCCGACCCCGACCCCTACAACAACCGGCGGGCACGGCTTGCCCCCCGCCCGGGTTACGATCTCCACAACGGCATCAGCAACCCCTCCGGCACCCGCCGTCGGGTTGGCCATGACCAGGCCGCTGCAGTTCTCGCTGCCGAAACCCTTCATCATGATATCAAGGGTAAGCTGATCTCCCGGCACCAACTCCAGGTAGAGTATGACAGGAAGGTTGTTTCCGGTATTCGTTCTCGCAAAAACGGGATCGCTGACTATTGATTTACGGAAATACCCTTCGGTATACGCTGCCGCAACACCATCCGATATATCCTTCTCCAGCATGGAGAGATCCAGCTCGACATCAGCACCGATCAATGCAAAGACAACGGCCATGCCGGTATCCTGACACATGGGAAACCGGGTCTCCTCTGCCGTGGCCAGGTTCTCGAGAATGCTGCCCATCACCGCAGCTGCCGGAGTGCCCTGCTTCTGCCGCGCAGCTGCCGCCTCCAGAGCCTGGGAGACATCCTCTGTCAGACAGACCCCCCTGCGGGTGAAAGCCCTCTGTACTGCGTCCCTGATTGTACTGCTTTTTATCACTTTTCGCATACCTGATACTATATCTAAATTGCCTCTTTTGATATAGTACGCCTCAAGATGACAGTGCAGGAAATCATTACAGCCGTATCAGGAGAATTGGTGCTGGGAGATATACACAGCAGCAGGGAGGTGGCCTTTGGATTCACCTCCGATCTCATGAGCGATGTACTCACCCAGCTCAATGAGGACATCCTGCTCATAACGGGGCTGGCCAACACCCAATCCATCCGGACTGCTGTCCTCTCCGATATTCACACACTGCTGTTCGTACGCGGCAAGAAACCCACTGCGCAGATGATCGAATTGGCCAGGGAACACGATATCACCCTGCTGACATCACCCTTTTCTGCCTTCAAGGCGAGTGCCCTGCTCTATACTGAGGGTCTGCTGCCCATTTTCTGATCAGTGCAGGGCAACGTTAGTGTGATGCGCCTTCAGAGCGGGGAAGCGACGGCTCTCACGCTGCACCATATCCTTACCGGCAATTGTGACACAGCATCCTCCTCCGGAGCGGATAACTTCCAGCAGCCCTTCCGCAGCCTCTATCAGCTGGCCGCGCTCCATGGCAAGATAGCTGTCACGTCGGCTCTGGCGCAGTTCATCAGTAATACCGTACAGAGCCCGCCTGAACCCCATCATGCTCAGCTCCCTTGGTTTCAGGGGACGCAGCTCCCGGCTCACTAGCGATATGACGGCCTGATCGAGCAGCTGGTCTGGGAAAGTGCCTGCCATGAAGTCTTCCAGGGCTGCCGAGAAATCTGCAAAGGTACCCCGTATCCTTGGGTCCCGGTATGATGAGAGGCTGAAGACTCCCTCCATCATGTTTGCCCCTGCATGCGCTCCGTAGGCACCGCCCTTGACCCGTATCCGCTCCCAGAGGTTCGCTGTCCCGAGGATATTTGCCAGCATGGACATTGCTGGCTGCCCCGGATCACTGATTCCGGGGATCGGCAGGGCAATAGAATTGTAGGCTACATCTGATGCGGTTATCACTGTTTCGAAGGGAACTGCATCCAGCGTTGGAAGCTCTCCGGTCACCGGCAGTGCCTTTCCTGCCGGCAGCCCCCCCGCAAGGTTACCTGCAAAACTTTCCAGGGCATCCGAGAAGGGGGCATCAGCTGTGATATTAAAGGTGAAATTGCTGCGCAGGATAACCTTCCTGCGGATGCCCTGCAATAGGGCAGCTATACGGTCAAGCTCTTCATCGTCAGCCATACCCAGCTGCTGGATATAGGCTATCTGGGAAATTCCGCGCCAGCGCTCCTCCAGGGCCAGGGCAGGTCGCAGCCGTGCCCCGGAACGTAATCCGGCAAAGGCATTGGCAGAGGGAATGAATTCCGACGAGAAGTCACTGATCTGCTCGCTGATGATATCACGTATGCGTTCACGGTCGTCAAGACGGGTTCTGGTGAGGATTTCAAGCACCAGATCCACCGCTTCCGAGGCATCAGCCTCCAGCATCTTTATCCTGAAGAAGAGCCGGCTGACCGGTTTCCCGGAACCGACCGGTGTACCGCTGTCCAGGAAGGTATAGAAGCCACCGGTTCGCTCAGTTAGCCTTCGGGATAGATCAAGGTAACTGGAGGATTCGGTACCTGACATATAGATCAGGCGGCTGAAGAGGGGAATCAGCAGGAGTTCCTCCTCCGAGAGCCCCTCCAGATTGAACGCCCCGTCTATGTAGGCGATACCGTTGGTAAAGAACGTATGCCTGAATCCGTCGACACCGTCGATGGTGACCACAGAGGTATCAATTGTCCTGATCGTATCGGGCATATCAGATTTTTCCAGGCAGGGAACAGCTGACAAGATTTCAGGCGAGTCTTCGGTTTCATGATACCTCTGCAGCCTTTTCTGCTCCTCGGCGGCACTCTTCAGCAGCTTTTTCCCATGCTTAAGCTCCAGTGCAGCAGCTGTCTTCTGGATGCTCTCATTCTGCCGGGTAAGATAGTATGTTTCGGGAAAGACCGTAACTGAAGCATGGTGCGGATTGTTCAGTATGTGCGATTCGATGAATTTTTCAAGGTACCGCTTGTGCTGTTTCAGCTGCCGCTTCACCTGCTCAAGCACCAGTGAGAACTGGAGGGTAAGTTCAGGATCGGCACCGTGCAGCCATCCTCTCGCAGCCCGTGACATAGCCCGCAGACCCTGCGGGATACCGCCCCGGAGTTCGCGATGCTGAAACTCTATCCGCTTTATTGCCGCTGCCACATCGGCTGCCGAAAGCCCCTCTTTGACCAGCCTTTTCAGGGTATCCTCAATCAATGTTTCGAAAGCCGGGACACTCTCCTCATATATTCCCCTGATTCCGACGGTGAATACAATCTCCCGGCAATCAGGATCCATCCCGCTGATCGATGCGAGGTCGAGTCCCAACCCCGACTCCACTATGGCATGATACAGGGGTGCTCCGGGATTTCCCAGCAGCAGCTCGGTGAGAATCTCAAGGGTAACGCTCTCCTCTGGTTTCAGGGCCGATCCCGCCAACCAGTTCAGCGTTGCCGTGCCGCGCGATTTACTATCGGCTCCCTCCCCCTCTCCTGACGGACTGGAAAAACGGAAACTGGCAGGTTTATCCCACAGTTTGGGCTCCGATATACCGGAATCAGTACGTACAGAGGTGAACTCCTTGAGAAAATTCTCCTCGATGAACTCCAGCTGCGTCGATGTGGGGATATCCCCATAGAGGAAGATACGACAATTGGAGGGATGGTAGAACTCGGCATGGAAGCCTAAGAACTCTTCATAGGAGAGGTTGACAATTTCGTCGGGCATACCGCCGGAATCCAGGCCGTAGGGTGTATCGGGAAAGAGGGCCCGGTGGGACCGCTCGGCCACTATGGAATCATGGTCTGAATAGACTCCCCGCATCTCGTTGTATACTATCCCGTCAAAGGTTATATGTCCCTTCTGACCGGGAACGATACGAATTCCCTCCTGCAGAAACACTTCCCTTCTGAGCAGCGGGAAGAATACGGCATCCCCGTAGACTTCAAGCAGATGAAAGTAATCCTTTCTCAGGGGGGATGCTGCCGGGAAGACCGTCTTATCAGGATAGGTCATGGCATTGAGAAACGTCTGGGCACTGCCCTTCATCAACTCGAGAAACGGATCCTTTCCGGGGAATTTCCTCGAACCGGCCAGCACGGCATGCTCGACTATATGGGCAGTACCGTGATTGTTGCGGGGAGGAGTCTTCAGTATGAAGCTGAAGAAGTTTTCCTGATCATCATTATATATGTGGAAGAGGTCCAGCCCGGTGGTTCTGTGTATCAGCCGGATGCCGGTACCGTTGTACTCGGGAAGTTCAGTGCGGGAAAAAACTGTAAATCCGTGAAGAGAACTTCCCGGCTGCAATAATTCCATATGTTCTCTGTATGAGTCCCCGGTGCTGGTCAGCAGTATCCCTGCATAGCCAGTCAGCTATCTTATACCACGCATACCTTCCGCATACGCAGAAGAACTTCATTATATGGGATGCCTGCTCGGAAAGTAAAGGGCAGCGCTCGGTAAAAGCGTAATTCCGCTTCGTCTCCAGGGGCTCTGGACAATTTCGCTGTTCTTATATAGAGTTTCAGCGTACCTGCACGCATTGCAGGGAGGAGTCCGTATCGATCCGGGGCTCCTGAAGATACGGTCCCATGAATCTGAGTGCCCAGAGACTACGCAGCAGCATTTACCGTCGCATCAGGGAATTCTTCATTAAGAGAGGATATCTCGAAGTTGAGACCCCTGTCCTCTCACCGCTTATCATCCCGGAGTCTTCGATAGAGGTCTTTGCGACTGAGCTGATCCACCCGTTTGCCGGAAGGCAGTCTCTCTATCTTGTGCCTTCTCCCGAAATATATATGAAACAGCTGCTTGCTGCAGGTTCCGGAAGTATTTTCCAGATATCCAAGTGTTTCCGTAACAGTGAGCAGAGCGGAAGAATCCACAATCCCGAGTTCTCCATGCTGGAGTGGTACAGTGTCGATGCCGATTACCATGATTCCATTGCCTGCACGGAGGAGTTGTTCAGGGCAGTTGCCGACAGCGATACTCCCGAGCACTTGCTGCCGCCGTTCCGGGTAATGACCATGCATGAGGCCTGCAGCAGGTATGCCGGAGTCGACCTTGATTCCGTGCAGCGGATTGATACCCTGGCAGCGGCAGTGGAGGCATCAGGGCTGCATCACTCCCGTGAACCGGAGAGCTGGGAAGCTCTCTTCAATCGCCTCTTCCTTACCCTGGTGGAACCGGAACTGCCGCAGGACCGTCCCCTGATCCTCACCGATTACCCTGCCAGGATACGCTGTCTGGCTGCCGGGAAACCCGGCACTCCCTACAAGGCCCGCTGGGAGCTCTATGCCGGTGGCGTAGAGCTGGCCAACTGCTACACCGAGGAGGATGATCCTGAGCGCATAGATGCCTATCTGCGTGCTGAACAGGCAGATGTTGCTGCCCTCCGCAATCAGACCGGGGGAGTGCTTCCCGACAGTCCCCCCGATTACCGGAACCTGTTCAACACACCGGAGGGCACCTTCCCCCCCTCTTCGGGAGTTGCCCTGGGTCTTGACAGGCTGATCATGCTGCTTGGAGGATACAGCTCCCTTGAGGGGGTGATTTTATTTCCCCATTCTGCTATAATATAGCGTTTTTCCTGTACCGCACTGAACTGCGACAAGGCAGGATTACAGAACCAGCAAATAATGAGAACCGATGAACGCATCGCACTATGAGGAAGAGCTATGGTAAAAGCAGGCCAAATTGAGAAAGGGATGGCGCTACTGATGAAGGGAGCGCCCTATATCGTTGTTGAAAGAGAGTTTGTCAATCCGGGAAAGGGGTCGGCCTTTGTCCGGGTGAAACTGAAGAGCCCCTCTTCCGGGCAGGTGCTCCGCGAGACCATCAAGTCGCAGGACAGTGTCGAAGACATCACCGTCGAGGACCAGGACTGCCAGTATCTCTACAACGACGGGGAAAGCTATCACTTCATGAACACCACTACCTTTGACCAGTTTGAGATCCCCATGGCCTCGTTCAGTGACTACCAGTATCTGATGAAGGACGGTGAGACCTACCGGATCACCTTCTGGGAGCATAAGCCGCTCGATATCGTAATTCCCTACAAGGTGGTATACGAAGTTGCCGAAGCAGACGAAGCCGTCAAGGGCGATACTGTTACCGGGGCAACGAAGGTTGTCGTAACAGAAACCGGACTGAAGGTGAAAGTGCCCATCTTCATCAAGGAGGGAGAGAGGATTCTGGTCAACACCGAGACGAAGGAATACATTGAGCGTGTCAATAAATGATGCTCTGACGCTTTCCCGAACGCATAAACGGGTCTCCTTCCGGTTCGGCGGAAGAGACCTTTTTTTTCACCTCTCCATGGGACTGTTCAGCAGCTATGATATCGACAGCGGCACGCGCCTGCTCCTGAAGCAGCTCAACACAACAGTTGCTATGCAACAGGTTCATACCGTTCTTGATGCCGGGTGCGGTACCGGCGTCCTTGCAGTAACTCTCAAGAAACTCTTTCCGCATATCAGGGTTGATGCCCTGGACCGGGATGCACTGGCGCTTGCCGTAACTGCAATGAACAGCCGGGAAAACGATACCGATGTATCGGTACTTCCGGGTTTGGACACCCTCTCACCGGCATTGCATGCCCGGGACGACGGCACTGTATCCTGCAGCCCCCCAATAGAGCTGACACCGAAGCAATCCTATGACCTGATCGTCACCAATATTCCGGCCAAGGCTGGTGAACCGGTTCTTAGCCGCTTCTTCAGCAACAGCCGTGCGATGCTTGCTGACGATGGCTTCTTTGCCGTAGTTATCGTCACGCCCCTGCGGCAGATGGCTGAACGGCACCTTGCAGGTGCCGGCCTGGAGATTGTACGGCAGGAGCATACCGGCAACCACTCCCTCTTCATCACACAGGCAGCCAACCGGAAGGCTGGAGATCTGTCCCGCTGCAATATATCATTTCCAGGACCATATCTGCGGAATGCAACGACAGATATGAAGATCGGTAACGAGCTCTTTGCCATGGATACCGTATTCGATCTCCCCGGCTTCGATACGGTCCCCTATGAGCAGGCTGCCCTTGCCAGAGGGTATAGGGCTGAGGGTAGTGAAGACAGGGAAAACCGAACTATGTTGGTTTGGAATCCCGGGCAGGGACACGCGGCACTGTATCTCCTGAAACAGCTGGAGGACGGCAGCATACCCTCGGTTCATATTGCCGGCAGGGATCTGCTTGCCCTTGCAGTGACTGCCCACAACATCCAGAAGCGCTTTCCGGAGGCCCCTGTGACCATCCTGCATGCTCCCGGTATCGATTATCTTGCAACCGACCGGCAGTATTCGCTGCTAGCGGTATTTCCCGATGCCATTCCGGGATACAGCTTCAGTGCCATGCTGCAGCCTGCTGCAGCAAATCTGTTGGACAGCGAAGGAGAGCTGTTGCTTGCCGGTAAGAGCAGTGAACTCAGCCGGGCAAATCCGAAGGCTCTGGGTCTAACCATGGTGAAAACCAGAAAACAGCGGGGGTACCGCAGCATGCTGCTGAAGAAGCAGTAGAGCTGAAGTCCCCTGACCCAGTTCTCTTCTATTGCAGAAACAATGCAAATCACGTAATGTAGAGTAAGGTATCATGTGGTATCAAGAGATATAACAGATACATAGAAAAAAGTCGCTGAAACCGGCACTAAGCCGTATCGGAGCATACCATGCGAATCACAACCAAAGGCAGATACGCCCTCAGGGCCATACTGCATCTGGTCAGAAATGAGAGCGGTAAACCGAAATCGATCAAGGTACTCTCCAAGGAGACCTGTCTCTCTCCTGAATTCCTCGAACAGATATTCTTCAGACTGCGAAAGGCCGATCTGATAACCTCCACCCGCGGGCCGGGAGGAGGATTCCAGTTCACCAAGGATCCGTCAACGGTCAGCATTGATGATATCTTCGTGGCAATTGACGAAGGCTACTTCATCACGCCCTGCTCTCACCTGGAGATGGATCAGACCCCGGACAGCTGTGACTACAACGAAGATTGCTGTGCCTGCTCATTCTGGCAGCATACCTACAACATCATGCGAACCTATTTCGGTTCAGTATCCATCCAGGATGTCATCGACGGAAACTATCCCAGCGTCTCCTGATTACGCTTCCTGACTTTCATCACACCCTATCAGACTCACCGGGATCCGTGTAGTGGCAGCTGTATCCCTCCTGGTTACGCAACAGGTAGCGTGAACCCTTCCGGCTTACGATGCCCGAATCGGCAAGGACGACCTTACCCTCTCCGCCGGGGAGATCAACAGAGAGATCAGGCAGGGCCAAACGGGAGAGCCGCTTCTGCAGTTCGCGGTAGATCTCCCTTGTGCGCTCTAGGGATACCCGGAAGTGCGCCGTTCCCGGGGCAAGATCCAGCTGGAAGAGGTAGTAGGGAATGGCACGCACAGCAACCAGGGATTCAAAGAGCTGCTGCAGACAATCAGCGCTGTCATTGACCCCCCTCAGCAGTACTGTCTGGTTAAGGACAGGTATACCACAGTCAACAAGCGCTTTAACGGCAGTACGGCTCTCTTCGGTAACCTCTGCAGGATGGTTGAACTGGGTAACCACATAGAGAGCCGGGTTCCTGCAGGCAGCTAGGATTGCGAGCACGCTGGGGGTGACCCGGGCCGGCTGGACTACAGGGACCCGCGTACAGATTCGCAGCACGAGATCGGGACGTTGTTCCCTGAAGCTCCTGATAATACCCTCCAGCCTCTCATCAGAGAGCATCAGCGGGTCTCCGCCACTGAGCAGGAGTTCGGTTATCTCCGGATGCTTGCCGATATATTCAGCTGCAGCCAAGATCTCGGCATCGGTCGGCGGAGCAGCTGCACCGGCGATACTCCGCCGGAAACAGTGCCGGCAGTAGACGGCACAGCTGCCTGTTGTGATGAAGAGCGCCCGTGCCGGGTAGCGCCGGATAAGCCTGGGAACGGGAGAATGGTCCGCCTCACCCAGCGGATCCTCCAGTTCATGCGGGTTCAGCTGCTCTTCAAGAATTGACGGGATACTCTGGAGCCTGATCGGATCGGCCGGATCAGCCTCACGGATCAGGGACGCATAGTACCGGGTTACCCGGAACGGAGGTCCGGAGTGTGTATCCGCTGAAAACCAGGCTTGCTCTTCGGCAGTGAGAACTATGCCGGCAGTTTCCAGATAATTCCTGCTGTTGATCCACTGCGATACCACACTGTCAGATTCCCGTTCCATCACCTATGCACCTCATTATCATTCCTGCCGTATAGTACAACACATCGGCAGGCAATTCTACGGGAGGCAGTTGCTACTCATGGGAAGTAGTAATTATTTCGTTGGCCCACTATTTACTTATCAATAAAGTACCACTATTATTAATAGTGATTATTAATTATGAAAAGAAGGAAAAGCGCTCAGAGAGATCGCATATACCAGCTCATAGCATCCAGCAGCCTGCATCCGACAGCGCAGTGGATATTAGTGCAGATGAGGAGAGATTTTCCGGCAATCAATGAATCCAACCTCTACAGGAATATTCATATTCTCATTGAAGAGGGAAAGATTATTGCTCGTGACATTGGTGACGGTGTTGATCATTATGATGCGAACACCACAAGCCACTACCACTTCATCTGCGAGCGGTGTGGCACGATCTCAGACATTGGAATCGACATCGACACTCATGTGGAGCAAGAGATGCAGAAACATATCCCGCATACGATAGGCAGCCATACAATAAATTTCTATGGCATCTGTGAAGATTGTCAGAGGACAATCGAAGAAGATGAGTAATATATTCATCACTTCCCCGAAGGAGGAACATTATGAAAAAGAGACTGACCAGCACCAACGGAGCCCCGGTAGCCAACAATCAGGACTCCATGACAGCAGGGAAGCGAGGTCCCATGCTGCTGCAGGATGTATGGTACCTGGAAAAGCTGGCCCATTTTGACCGGGAAGTCATTCCGGAGAGAAGAATGCATGCCAAAGGATCAGGGGCCTTCGGAAACTTCACGGTGACTCATGATATCACGCAGTACACTAAAGCAGCGATATTTTCTGAGATTGGCAAGCAAACCGACCTTTTCGTCCGCTTCTCAACGGTAGCCGGAGAACGTGGGGCAGCTGATGCCGAACGTGACATCCGTGGTTTTGCCGTAAAATTCTATACCGAGGAGGGTAACTGGGATCTTGTCGGAAACAACACACCGGTATTCTTTCTCAGGGACCCGCTGAAGTTTCCCGATCTCAACCATGCCGTGAAGCGTGATCCGAAGACAAACCTGCGAAGTGCACGCAATAACTGGGATTTCTGGTCCTCTCTTCCTGAAGCCATTCACCAGGTAACCATCACCATGAGCGACAGGGGTATTCCCTACTCATACCGCCACATGAATGGATATGGAAGCCATACATTCAGCATGATCAATGCCGAAAACAGACGGGTATGGGTGAAATTCCACCTGAAGACACAACAGGGTATCAGGAATCTTACTGACCAGGAAGCGGAGGCAATCGTTGCCCAGGACAGGGAGAGCCATCAGAGAGACCTTTTTGACAGCATCGAAAGTGGCGATTACCCTGCATGGACTATGTATATCCAGGTCATGAGTGAAGAGGAGGCAAATTCCATGCCCTACAATCCCTTTGACCTCACAAAGGTGTGGTCACACAGGGATTACCCGCTCATTGAAGTCGGTGTGCTGGAACTCAACAGGAACCCGGAAAACTACTTTGCGGATGTTGAACAGGCAGCCTTCAATCCCGCGAACATCGTTCCCGGTATAGGCTTTTCCCCCGACAGGATGCTTCAGGGAAGGCTCTTCTCCTATGGTGATGCACAACGCTATCGGCTCGGAGTAAACCATCACCTGATTCCGGTCAACTCCCCTAAGCATGGAACCCACAGTTACCACAGGGACGGACTGATGCGGGTAGACGGGAATCATGGCGGGACCCTCGGATACGAACCCAACAGCTATGGAGAGTGGAGTGATCAGAGAGAGTATGAAGAGCCCGCTCTCTCAATTGATGGCGATGCCCGACACTGGGATTTCCGGGAAGATGACGATGATTACTATTCACAGCCCCGCGCCCTTTTCACTATCATGATTCCGGAAGAGCGTCAGCGTCTCTATGAAAACACTGCGCGAGCCATGGGCGATGCCCCGCTGGAGATAAAGAGACGCCATATTTCAAACTGCCTGAAAGTTTCCCGTGAGTATGGAGAAGGTGTCGCGAAGGCAGCTGGAATCTCCCTGGATCAGTAGGGAGCAGCATGACCGACAATTATACTGCACCAACTGCAGAACACACACAATTACCGCTCATGGATGCATATGGGAAAACTGGATTAATTCCTTTTTATACAAAGCCCTGCTGCACTGGAACATCATGAAGAGAACACTGTTGCTGATTGCCGGTTACACAGCATTGCTGCTGGGTGTTGTTGGAATTGTTCTCCCACTCCTTCCAACAACACCATTTCTCTTGATTGCCGCATCCTGCTTCCTGAAAAGTTCAAGAAAGGTATATGTGTGGCTTACCACGCATAAGTACCTTGGCCGCTATATCTACTGCTACAAACATTTTCGGGCGGTCTCTATCCGGACCAAGGTGTTTACCGTCATCATCCTCTGGGCTGTTATCATCAGCACAATGGTACTCACTGCAAACAGCATATGGCTGGTGCTCCTGCTTTCAGCCGTTGCATTGGGTGTCAGCCTGCACATTCTCAGGTTGCAGAGCCTGACGAAGGAGATGGCATCCGCATATGCTGCTTACCTGGCAGAATCAGCACCTTACAGCCCTTCGAGGTAAGGCCGCATGCTTAGGGTCTGATTGCCCTACAGATAGCAGGTAGTCACTTTTTCCTCAATTCTGATGGTTGAAATGCCTTCGGCATGGTATGATAGCTCAAAGCTCACTCTGCAGGAGGCTATTGTGGAGAATCAGGATACAAAGAAGAGCATGAAAGGCTACTATTCCATCACCTTCCTCATCGGGTTAGGATTTTTCACCATGGGTCTCATGGATCCGCTGTACGATACCTATGTTCCCATCTTTCTCAGCAGATTCATCACCTCCAAGGGGGTGATCGGCACTATCATGACGCTGGACAACATATTCGCCATCTGCCTGATACCTATTGTCTCGGCCCTCTCTGACCGGACCAGGACCAGAATCGGGCGGAGGATGCCCTACATCATCACCACCCTGCCCCTCACGGCAGTTGCCTTCGGTGTCATCCCCTTCACCGTGCTGAATACGCTGACCGCCCTCATCATAGCCATTTTTCTCTTGAATATCTTCAAACAGTCCGCCCGCGGTCCGGTAGTGGCCCTGATGCCCGACATCATCCCAGGGGAACTGCGTTCAGAGGCCAACGGCGTGATCAATACCATGGGAGGAATTGCCTCCATCGTGGGAACCATTGGGCTGGCTCAGCTGATGAATATCTATATTGAGCTTCCCGGATACGGCCGGGTAAAGGATATCCTGGCCTTTCCTGTTGCCGGCGTCCTCGTAGTACTCTCAACGCTGCTGCTCTTCATCTTCGTCAGGGAAAAGCATGGCAAACGTGCAGTCGACACCGACTCCCCAGAAGAGGAGAAGGTGCCGATCTTCCGCTCCCTGAAGATGATCGCGGGAGCCGGGGACAAAAGCGCCCTGAAAATTCTCCTCTCCCTGCTCGTCTGGTTCATCGGGTATCAGGGGGTCCTGCCGTTCATCGGACTATACTCCACCGACATCCTGCAGACTTCATCGGGCACAGCAGCCCTTGCAGCAGGGATGGTGGGCATTGCCTACGCTATCTTTGCCATACCATCGGGAATCATCGCCCACCGGCGGGGCCGTAAGGTCACTATCAGGACATCGCTGCTGGCACTCACGCTGATCCTGGTACTGGTTTTTTTCCATGATCCGATTACCGGCTTCCTGGGACTGGGTACGCTGTTGCGCCAGGTGACCTTCTGGGCCCTGATGTTCTTCTTTGGCATGTTCTGGGTATCGGTTGTCACGAACTCCTTCCCCATGCTCTGGCAGATGGCAACCTACAGTGATATGGGCATCTATACCGGGCTCTACTACTTCTTCTCCCAGCTCGCATCAATCATCGCACCCCCGATCACCGGAGGAATCATAGACCTGATGGGATTCAGGTCAATCTTCCTCTTTGCAGCAATCTGCATGTTCATAGCCTACCTCATCATGGCGGGCGTGAAGCGGGGTGAAGCCGGTGATGCGGCTGCCGGGTATAGTGAAAAATTGTCATAGCACAATACCCTGATTTGATTTAGAATAGAGCTATGGCAAAAAAAGGATCCCTGAGGAATACATTATTCCCCGACAGCTCATTACAGACTCAGCGTGAGTTCATGACAACCATCCTGGGAATACTTGGGGAAGTACTGGTTACCAACGGTTTGATGCTTGCCGCCTTTCTCTTTCTTCCGGAGATCCAGAACCGCTTTCTGGTGATGAACATCCACCCCCTGGTAATTACCACCACGGTAATCGGGGTACGTCACGGATATCTTCCCGGACTGTTTGCCGCACTGACAGCCTCTGTGATCTACCTGGCGGCCTATCTCATTTCGGGACTGGATCTGGTTCTCTTCTTCAAGACATACGCCTACTACAAGTTCCTCATCATGTTTGCCGTTGCCGGATACACCACCGGAAGGATACGTGACACCTATACCCGCAACGTGCGCACCATGCGAAACGCCAACAATGAAATCCTTGAAGAGTACAACACCCTTGAGGAGGATTATCGCAGGACCATCTTCATGTACAACGAGCTGAAAGAGCAGATTGTCGGATCCGAATACAGCATCTTTTCCCTCTATGAGATAGCAACTTCACTGCAGACAACCAACCCCGAGCGGGTCTACACCGAATCTATCGGGCTCCTGCATAAATTCATCAAGGCGACAACGATATCGATTTATACCCTGGAGAGCGGAGGCTATCTGCGTCTCAAGCTCATATACGGGGACTACTCCCGGAAACGAAGCTCAATACGGTTCGTTGACGAACCCAAGTACGTCCGGCTGGTGGAATCCCGGAAACCTGTCCGCTGGACAAAGGAGGAGGATCCCAGCTTCCCCCTCTTCAGTGCTCCCATATTCGACGGGGAAACGGTAGTCGGCATCATCAACGTCGATGCCATTGAGTTCGAGCACATCACCGAGTACAGTTTCAGCATATTCTGTGTCATAACCGAGTGGATCAACAAAGCCCTCACCCACGCCATTGATATCGATCGCACCTATAATATCTCGGGCGTAAGCTGGTCCAACCTCCTGAAGAAGAAGCAGTTCGATATGCAGCTTGAGGAGGAAGAGACCCGCCTGAAGAAGTACGGGCTGCCCTACTGCTATGGTCGGTTCAAGGTGGTGACAAAGGAGATTGAGGATGCCGTGTACGCCATGCGCAACGTGCTGCGCAGCGTGGACTTTGTCGCGTATGACGATACCTCGAACACCCTTGAAATCCTGCTTCCTGCCACCGGCAAGGGCAACTATGCCACTGTCTCAGAACGGATCCGGAAATCATTGGGTACCATGGTAGAGGAAATCGAATGATAAAGCTCAGATTCCTTATTGTTGTGGCCATAATTCTGGTGACCGGGATACTGCTGCAGGCGTTCAACATCATCAATATTGCTGCCCTGTTCCGTATAAATGAACGGGAGATCGAGGAGGTCGTCGAGGAGCGGGTCACCTCCTCGCTGCTGCTGCCCGAGCGCTACGAGCAGTACTATATCCTCTACAACAGTGTCACAGCTGATGATGAGCGTATTCTGTATCATCTCGAGCAGATATTACGCAATGCAAAGATTGCCTACCGTCCAGTTGATATCGGGGGAGCTGATCTGCTGCAGACACTGCAGGAGGGCACCCCGTCGGACGGCTACATCATAGCCACGGCGTTTCTCGATCAGCTGAGTCCGGAGAGCATCAGCGAACTTCGCGCCCTGGTTGAGCAGGGTGCCTCCCTCTCCATTCTCACCGGGTCCTCATCCCCGCTCTTTCATGCCCTGGCCGGCATCGAGGCAACCCTGGGATCCGGATGGATCCCGACGGAAGCCATCTCCTTCACTGCCGGTATCTTCCCCCTGCTGGATGCTATCGAGCTTGAACCTGGTGAAGCGTCAGGCCTCTTCCCCGCCTCGCACCAGCAGCTTGCCGTCAGCAGCCGGGCGGCTGTCATTGCCGAGGCTGATGACGCCACTCCGCTCATATGGCGATACGAAGCGGGGAACGGTTCGGTGCTCTACTGCAACACGACGATGTTCCGGGAGAAGGTCAACCGCGGCCTGCTGCTGCAGCTGCTGCTGCAGCAGGATGATTTCGGGCTGGCCTACATCCAGGGAAACGCCATGCTCTCCGTTGACCAGCTGCCGGGGCCGGTGCCAACCGGAAGGACCCCTCTCATCTATGATGACTACCAGCGGGACAACCTCAAGTTTTTCAAGGAGATCTGGTGGACGGACATCATCAACATGCGTGACCGCCTGGACCTCGGCCTGACCGGGTTTGCCCTGGGCTCCTTCGATGAAGAGAGTAACATACGCATCCCGGAAATAGACCTTGATGCCCACCAGGCCATAACCGTGATGGGGAAACTGCTCAGCAATGCCGATGGGGAGCTGGCTATCGAAGGCTTCACCCCGGCTCCGCTGCTTACCGAAAGTGATGCCCGCAAGCTGAACATCGACCCGCCGGCATCCGGGTTCTGGAGCGGCGAAGAGGAGATGGTGAGAGCCCTGGCACAGTTTCACGAGATCATGGACGAGATATTCAGGCCCGTGACCTTCCTCACCTTTGCGGCATCCGGAGGCCTTTACGGGGAGCTGACCCATGCAGCTGCCCGAAGCGCCTTCCCGGAACTGCGCATCTTCTCAGGCCCCTATACCCGGTATGCCGAACCGGAGAAGGCAAGGATAACTGAAGTCGAGCTTGATTCCCTGGATGATCCCGCCGACAGCATCACCCTGCCCCGCTTCAGCTCGGGCTACAGTGACGATGCCGCCACGCTCTGGCCGATGCTCAACGGGATTGCGGAACTCGGGGTGCTGAACCACGTCATCGGGGCCATGGACCTGCTCAACCAGCCTGCCGGCAGCCAGCGACGCTGGAATGCCATGATCCGTGACCTGGAAGAGCTGCTCGGGCCCGTGATCAGGGAGTTCCCCTTTCTCAGCGGCAAGACCCATATTGAGGCATACATCGATTTCAGGAAGAATGAGCAGATGCGCTGCTACACCAACCGCACTGCTGACGGGATAACGATCCAACTGGAGAACGTCTATCTGCCGGTCTCCTTCTATCTCTACAGCCGGCGCGCAGTAAGCAGTGTACGCGGCGGGATCATCCAGCCGCTGGGCAGCGACGGCCTCTATATCCTAGAAGCCAGAAAACCCGATGTTTCGATTTCACTGAGAAAGTAACCTGTCATTTGCGGTGCCGCTTCAGGTGAGGATAGTTTCTGGCCAGATAGCGTCCGGCATACCTGGCATAGAGCGGTTTCGGTGATGCATTGCGGTACACCGGGTACAATCCCCGTTCCCCTCCGTCCGGGGGAACTTCCTGCGAAACGCCTGCTGTTGACCGCTCCCCCTGCGGTTTGTCCGTAGCCCGCTTGCTCTCGGCGTATCCCTGGTCAATTTCTGTGACAATAGGATGCTTTTTATTCTGCCGCTGCCTGAGGAATCTGAGCTCAAAGCTATCCCGGGCCGTCACACGGTCATCAATCCACCGCTCAACCTTCTCGAACACCTTCTCACGCTCACGTGTAAAGACCGGCTGGGTCATGAAGGTATGCCTGATAATACGATGGTAGCTGTTGTAGACGACAAAGGCGCATATGACCATGGTAATGAAGGAGGAGACGAAGAAACCGGATCCATAGTACTCCTCTCCCATAGTCATACTAATACCGGTGAAGATGACATTGGTGAGGAAGAAGATCAGCATCATCAGCATCGCCCGGTTCCGCTCCCCGATGTAGAGCAACACCTGCAGGAATATGAGGATGAACGAATTACACAGCGCACCCAGGGCATATATCATGAAAATCTGACGAGACGGTTCAGGGACGTTGAGCAGCGGGAAGAGTGTCGGGGAGAGTACGATTGCCAGCAGGGAGACAAAGAGCTGCACCTCAAAGGTCCTCAGCACATTCTGGAACAGCGATTCCCGCATCCGCCGTTCGAAGTTTTTCAGTTCATTGAGCGGCCCGTTCTCGATTACGGCCAGATAGAACTCGCGGCACTTCACATAGAAGTCAGTCTCTATCAGTACCATGAACATCATGATTGAGGGCAGTATGGTCAGGTAGGCATAGAACGAGGCGACATCATAGAAGGGGGCGTAACGGAAGACACCGAAGAGTTCGACACTGATGGAGGAGAACCACATCATCACATTATCTACCCAGAGGGATGCGGTGTAGAGCAGCCCGATGGGCCAGAGGCTGGGAACGGCATGGAAATAGCGGATGAAGTGGAACACCTTGCCGTTATCCTCACCGAGCTCCGAGAGCATCACCACCAGCAGGAAGAGCAGGACAAAGAACATCCCAAGCAGATAGGCAAGCAGCAGATTGGTAGCCCCCTGCATGGAGGGAAAGCTTATCGGCTGCCGGGAGAAGATCAGGATAATACCGAAGGTGACCACCGAACCGATCAGGTTGGCGAAGGTGATAATCTTGAAGTTACGCATGGTTGAGAGGTAGACCATCAGTATCCAGAGAATGGTGAGCAGAATAAAGAGAGCGGAAGCGACATAGATGAACTCGTCCGGCAGCCCGCTGCCGCGATAGAAGAGCACCGCTATGCCGAAGCTCAAAAACAGCATAATCAGGCTCAGACCCCAGAAGGAGGGCTTTATGTATTCATACTCCTTGGTGTAGATGCGGTCGGCAATATAGCGGGTGATCAGCATCTGGAAGGGGGCGGAGAGTATCTGGGAAAAGAGGGTGGCATAGATGACCGCCGCGATCAGCAGCTCCCGCTGGGCATAGGGGATATCCCAGCGACGAGAGAAGTAGAGCAGCAGGTTGATCGTCAGAATGCTGATAATCCAGGGTCCTGCCGCGACGATGGAGGTGTGGAACCAGGCCCGGACCTGGGTGCCGTAGTTGTCCTCCTCCTTCATCATTTTCCGCAGAGAAAAACCAATTCCAGCCATTAGAAGATTTCATCCTCCAGAATCTGTTCGTAGAGCCGGGCATAGGTACGGAATACCGCCGTGCTGTTGTAGTGTTTCCTGATACGCTCAAGCCCGTTTTTCCCCATCTCACTGCGCAGCCGGGGGTCTGCGCAGAGTCTCATGATCGCCTCCGCCGTCTCCCGGGGTGATACCGGCTTTGTGATGATCCCGGCCGGTCCGATACCGTCATCAACCCCTTCAACCAGGTCGCGGCATGATCCCACGTCGGTAGCAACTACCGGTGTCTCACAGGCATAGGATTCCAGGATTACCAGGGGCTGCGCCTCGGAGATTGACGTCAGAACAATCATATCGATTCTGGGCATGTACTCCTTGATATTCACTCGCCCGGTAAAGACGATATACTCCTGCAGCCCCAGGTCATCAATGAGGTTCATGCACTCCTTTGAGTACTCCTTATCCTCATCGGTTGGACCGATCATCAGCAGCTTGGCTTCGGGATAGGCCTTGACAACAAAATTGAAGGCCCTGATGAGGGTCTTCACATCCTTAATCGGGACAACCCGCAGAATCGCTCCGACGATAATACCCGCCTTCTCCTCCTTGTGCTTGGGGAAGCTGGCATCATCAACGCCATTGGGTATTACCAGCGCCTTCCTGGCCGCCACTCCAAGCGACACCTGGATTTCACGGTTGTGCGGGAAGAGCGCAACTGTCCTGTCGGCTGATTTGTAGGCCCCGATAGATAGAAAGTAGAAATACTCGATCCAGAGCCGTTTATAGACCCCCTGCACCCAGTCGGCCTTGAGAATCTCCTCCTCCCGCTCACGGGCATAAATTCCATGCTCCGTCAGCAGGAAGGGTTTGTTGTAGGTGTACCGGGCAATCAGCCCCAGCAGCCCGGCATAGCCGGTGGATATGGCGTGATAGAGATCCGCTTCGGGCATCTGCTGCTGCATGACACAGATCAGGGTGGCCAGCATCGAACGGAACGTCCAGAAGAAAATGTTGAAACCTTCGCTCTGGTATTTAATATTGTAGAGGACAACCAGTTCGTCAAAGAAGTCGTAACTCATCAGGAAATCTATCGTGTTCCCGATCTTCTCGGGACGGCAGATCAGGTTGGTTACCATCTTCCAGTCAACACTCGGATCAAAGAGGATAAATTTCCGCAGGACTTCACGCTCTTCAGGGGTCATTAGAATCTTCTTTCTGAAACGTTCCTGCTTGACTGTCAGGTAGTGATAGAGGTAGATGGTCCTGAATTCGATCACGTTCTCGGGGAATGTATACTTGATCTCCATATCGGCCTCATCCGATGCCATGATGGTGAGAATCTTGAACCTGAAATCCTTCATTCGCGTGATCAGCTGCTGGACCCAGGAAGAGACTCCCCCGGCAATATAGGGATAGGCTCCCTCCAGGATAAGACAGATTGTCTTGCCGTCGGGACGCAGGTCGGTGCCCGGCTTGCCCCACTGCCGGCTTCTCTTCGGATCAAGCTCACCCTGAACGAGTTTGGTCTGCATCCGTTTCATCGTCCCATGTCCTCTGAAAGCCAGAAATCAAGAATGGCCTGCTGTTCCTTGGTTAGCTCATCAGGCATGGCAAGCACCTCTTCCGCCACCCTGACAATGTCGTCGAGCCGCCCTACGGTATTGTAGAACTTCATCCGGATAAATTTCAGCGTTATATTTTCGGGAAAGAGTTCCACTGCCCGGAGTACCATGGCATCAGCCTCTTCAAGCTGTCCGTCGCTCACATAGGCCTCGGTCAGCAGCTGGAGTATTTCGGCATCCTCACCGAACTCCTTTCTGATCAGCTCGAGCACATCAATATAGCTTTTCCGGTATATCGGGAGGATATCGCCTTCAAGAAGCCCTGATCCCATATACTTGCTGTAGAGGGTGGCCACATTCATCAGGCGCTCTCTGGTGAGCTCCTCAACGCAGAGAGCCCGGGCTTTCTGGATAGCCTTCTCATACCGTTCCTCAAGATAGTTCAGGGTTGAGGCGGTGTAATGCACCACTTCGGGATCTGAATCACCTAGACCCTTCTTCAGCAGATTGGAGTTGGCCGATATGTCTCCGGAGAGCAGGTCGACGATCATCTCCTTCTTGTTGAGGGAATCTGAGTAGGAAAATGCCCCGGCCATATCCATCAGGCGACTGATTTGACTGAAGTCCACCGAGACACTCTTCTCGTAGGTCACCACTTCATCGGCATAGGAGTGCCTAATCTCCTTCTTCTTGAACTTCGAGCCCACCAGAAAGAGGGTGAGATAGGAGAGGCTGTAGAGCAGGCTTCCCACCCCGGGCAGCAGCAGGAACATCAGCGGTGAAATCTCACGTGTCTGCGGGGAGGAGCTGCGCCGGAAGATGACGACGACAACGAAGATGACGACATGGACGGCCAGCAGCTGTGGCAGCACATTGCGGCCCTGAAGGTACTGCAGCCGGTAGTAGAGCAGCAGGATACCGAAATCGGCAAGGGAGAGCACCACCATGATAATGGGGTATACCCAGGGATACTTCTGCAGGGAGAAGTAGAGATGCTGTGACTCTTCCAGTGTTTGTGCTGCCTGCTTCTGCTGATTCACCCACGCTCCTTACAATCTGAGCTTCTAGCGAAAACGATCCTTAACCTAGAAGTCATACAGCCAATTGTCCTGTATCCAACCAAGATCAATGTTTGTGTACATTCTGTTGTTTGCCCATCTGAGAGTAGCCTCAGTATACACTATTTTCCGGGTGATATGAAGCATAATGACAGCCTGTCGGTATTTTGCGGCAGACATTATATCCGCAGACTATTTTCACTCCTGTGAGAATCCATTACAATACCGGTATGTCCGAGACTGTTCAGATCAGAGATGCGGTAGCCGATGATATCCCGGCTCTGCAGGAGATATACAACCACTACATCATCAACACCACGGTAACCTTCGACATCGAACCGGTATCCCTGGAGAACAGGATGCGCTGGTTCTCACACTACGCACCGGGGAGCAGGCATCAGCTGCTGGTCGCTGTAAAGGGCAGCACGCCGGTAGGCTACGCTACAAGCAGCATCTTCCGTGAGAAAGCGGCCTATGCCACATCAGTCGAATCCAGCATCTACATCCATCCCGGTCATACCGGGGAAGGAACCGGCCACCGGCTCTATGCCAGGCTCCTGCAGAATTTGCAGCGGACAGCTGTACACAGGGTGTATGCCTGCATCACCCTACCCAACCCCGTCTCTGTATCCCTGCACTGCAAGCTGGGGTTTGTAACTGTGGGAGTATTCCGGGAAGCCGGATATAAGTTCAATGAGTACCGTGATGTCCAGTGGATGGAGTTGGCGCTATAGCACCGGAGTAATATATGAATGGGCAGAAAGTACATATTGCGGCAAATAATCTCATCTACCTGATCCAGGTCATCACCGGCAAGGAACATCTCTATGTCCGCCATTACAAGCGGCTGGCCGATAAATATGAACCTGTCACACTGCTTGTACCCAGCCGCCAGCTCACCCATCGCAGGCGGGGCAAGAGTTTCCAGGTAACCAAGCCCGTCTTCCCGGGATATGTCTTCCTGATCTGTGACGAGACAGGCATCGATCCCGATACCCGTACTGCCATACGGCGGACTCCCAACTTTATCCGGTATATGCGCAACGAATCAGGGGAACTCATCCCCTTGACCCCGCACGATCGCGAGCTGCTGATCCGGCTCACCGCTACCGGGGAGACATCAAGGAGATCCGTCGTCACCTTCGATAAGAACAATCGTGTGGTTCCCCTCTCAGGACCCCTGAAGGCCTGTGAGGGCACGATAATCAAAATTGACCGCAGGAAGCGGAGGGCAAGGGTGAAGTTCCTGCTCAACGACAAGCGGTTTCTCATAGATTTCGAGTATGAAGAGATCGCCCCGATCAGACCTGATACGAAGTGAAACCTATCT
>CAZSBC010000011.1:0-7694 GCA_964605195.1 uncultured Spirochaetales bacterium
CCGAAGCTGCCTGGTCCACAAATCGGCTTGATCGCCATGAACTCCTCCCTTCAATTTCAGGACATTCCGGACATCTTGGGTGCCGTGCATATTCGGCTGTTGACGTATCACTACCAATACTGCAAAATATACAGAGAAGGGCGTATAAAGGGATACAGGTATGGACGATTGTGCTGATTTCGGGATTGATTTGGAGAAAGTTCGTTCCCGTCTGCAGAAGCAGGAGGAGGAACGTACCGAAAGGCTCCACAGTAGATGGCTGGAAGCCCAAAGGGACTTTGAAAATATCACGGCGCGTATCATCAAGACCTGCTCTCCCAGAAAGATCTATCAGTGGGGATCTCTACTGGACTTCTCTCGTTTCAGCGAAATTTCTGACATCGACATAGCTCTGGAAGGTCTTTCCGGCCCTGAAGAGTATTTCAGAATCCTCGGATTTTGTCTGGGAATGACCTCTTTTCCTGTCGATGTAATTGAGATTGACAAGATTGACAAAGAAACTGCACGACAGATACAGGAATATGGGAAACTGGTATATGAACACAAAGATAGTTGAACTGGTCAGCTTGCTGAACAAGAACTCGACTCGACTCGAGTACACCATAGCTTCCATGAACTCTGTGTATACTCAAGACCTGCCCAAGATAGGAAAAACCGATACTTCCGCACTCATGGTAGCCGGCCTCCTGGAGAATTACTACACCTGCCTGGAAACTATGCTCTTCAGGATAGCCCAGTTCTTCGGAACGGACCTTGATCAGGCACAATGGCACAGAGATCTCCTTGAGAAGATGACTGTTTCAGTTACCGGTGTCCGCATTGCGCCGGTGTCCGATGAAAACTATCCACGCCTTCTCGAACTCCTGAAATTCCGTCACTTTCGCAGGTGCTACTTTGAGATGGAATATGACTGGGACAGACTGGAGTATTTACGGAAAAAGCTCATGGAGGCCCATCCCCGGGTTCTGGCAGATATGAACCACTTCATTGATTTCCTGAAATCGATATAGCCCGCAAAGCAGTCAAACAACAGTAGAGGAAGGGTCAGAGACAGGGACCGCAGAGGGTCTGCCGGAAAAACGGCAGACCAGATGGATATTCCCCCCCTCACCTTCTGCCGTCTCCGCGGTGAAGCCGAAGCGCCGGTAGAAATCGACAAGCTGCTGCCCCTGTTCGTTTATCCACTCGGTATCAAGTGTCAGCCCTCTATACCCTCTCCCTCGGGCGACGCTGATCAGGGCTTCGAGGAGAGCGCGCCCGATACCACGCCCCGGGGAGGCAACTGCCAGGGTATCGATATAGATCACCCCCGGTTCCGCATCATCATAAATCATCAGCACAGCCGTTGCCCTGTTGTCAACGAACTGGATCAACCCCTCGAACCCCGTATTCCTCTGCCGTTTCAGCAGCTCCTCCCTGGTATAGACCAGTTCCCTGCTGAAGCTCCTCTCCTCAATCCGATGGTAGATTGCAAGCAGGGAATCATCCCACCGCCTGAAGCAGTGCGTCCGGGATCTGTCCACCTTCCCATTGAGGACCAGGGCTACCTCTTTCAGCATGGTCATAGTCTGTACCGCCCCCTGGCGGAGCTGATCAGCGCCGCCACAAGCGAATCGTAACTGTATCCAGCCCGAAAGGCCATCAGGGTATAGAATGAGAAATCCTGCACGGATTCATCATAGTCCATGCCCGGGAGCGGGTTTATTTCTAGGAACCAGATCCTGCCGAGTTCATCCACCCTGAAATCAAGACGAGCAAAATCCCGTATATTCAACACCCTGCAGACAGCCCGCGCCTCATCAATCAGTGCTTTTTCCAGCTCTTCATCAATCCTTGCCGGGCAGACATAGTTGCCCAGGTCATCGTATACCGTCTTGGCAACCTGCCCGAAGACATTGCCGACAGTTGTGGGCATCCTGGAGAAATCGACTTCCAGCAGGGGGAATACCTCCATCTGCCCGTCAGGCTGCTGCAGCACACCGACGCTGATCTCACGCCCGCTGACAAATCCCTCAACCAGGATCTCCCGGTCATACTGCGAGAACAGCTGAGCAGCCTTCTGCAGGAAGGCCTCCCGGTTATGGACCACGTTGTCAGCGTTGATGCCGATAGAAGATCCCTCGGCATTTGGCTTGAGAATAACCGGGAAGCTGGGACTACAATGCCCGGCCTCCGTGAGGGAGGCAATTACATGGTGCTCCGGGGTGTTGATCCCGGCTGCCCCTACATGCACCTTGGTCCAGGACTTGTTGAGGCAGAGAGCCAGCGTGCCGGGACCCGACCCGATGTAGGGAACCCCCAGCATCTCCAGGACTGCCGGGATATGGGACTCCCTGCTTTCACCCCGCAGCCCCTCGGAGCGGTTGAAGACAAGATCGGGCCGTACCTGCTTCAGCTTCTCAGCAACATCCTCGTCGGCTTCGATGAAGACATATCCAAAACCTGCTGCCTCGATGCCGTGCCGGATCAGTTCGATTGTGTGGGGCGGATCGAATTCAACCTGGAACTCATCCTCCCTGCTTCTGGTGTTGAGAACAAGTGCTATGTTCATGATCCCTCATATTGATTGATAAAATAATCAATCTCTTCCCGGTAAACGGCTGCCAACGGCTCTTTTGTCTCTTCCGGAACAGTCAGTGCCGGATATATATGAACAAACCGCCTGAAAAGCTCCCGCTCCCTTGCCAGGGCTTCATCGGCCAGGGGCGAGTTACGGAAACTTTGCACAAGCGGCTCTTCAGCCCCGAAACGGGCGGCGCAATGGAAGGCAAACAGCTGCTCATCCCGGGCTGTTTCCGTTCGGGCATAGGGGAACTCCGAATGACCTCCGAAGAGCGTGAAATACCGAAGATGCTCCTTCGTCAGCATGGATCGCTCGAATCCAACGGCTTTCGGATCGACACCGCCCCCAAGGCACATCAGATACATCTTAGCGCATATGGAACAGCTGTGGCACCACCTGTGATCCTTGCCAGCCTCTCCCTCGGCAAAACAGCTCATCTGGTACCTGGCGTATTCCGGGTACCTCCTGACCAGGATCCGCTGGATCATCATATCCATCAGGGGTTCGATCATGCTTCCGGTCCTGACCGGATCAGCCCCGGTCAGGGCAGCTGTCATGGCATTGATATGGCCTGTCCAGAGAGCGCTCTGATCATAGCAGGGATAGACAGTCCAATGCCCGGATGTGTCCGCATAAGAGGAACTGGCCGTCTGTTCGTTCCCGAAGAGGATATATCCGGCACCAAGGGCCCGTGCAAAGGGCAGCATCAGGAGAGCGTATTCAGTGGACTGGAGGCCCCACCCGTATTCATTCGTATCACACCCGAGATGCCCGTCGTCCCGCAGCATCCCGGTTGTATGGTCCAGAATATAAAGCTCCTTACCGAACTCCTGCCGGAACGCCCTCCCCAGGATCTCCTTATGATAGCGCTCCCGGGAAAACCCCGGCTCATCCACAAACACGGGAACGGGATCCAGGCCTAGCTCCTCGGAAACGGCGAAGGTCAGCAGCGAATCCTTCCCGAAAGAGAGCGGGACAACTGCCCTTGATCCTTCCTGCCCTGCACTCCCCGGCCAGGATGGGGGAAGCTTCATGCCCTCATCGTCAAACCTGAACTCCAGTTCCAGGAAACGCCCCGTCTCCCTGCCGATATCACTGCCATCCATGTCACAGCAGGAGGGGATATCACGCAGGAAGTTCTGCAGGAAATAGGTTTCGAAGAACGGACGCCCCGAATGGAAATGCAGCCCCCTCATCTCCCTGAACTTCATGGGAAGATGTATGGCAACGGCATAGGCAAGGTTGTCCAGCAGCATCTCCCTGACCTGCTGCGGGACCCGATCCCAGATACCGTCGGGATAGCTGATGCTGTAGGATTTACCCCTGAATCCGATACGAATTCCACGTGCGGTCAGCTCGGATGTGACCTCCGGCATGGTACCTTCGCTCATTTTGACTGCTTCCCCGTAATGATGGCCACATAGCGGTCACCCGGAAGCTGTTCCGCCTTATGCAGGTTGATCAACGCGAGAAGGCCGGCAGTTGAGGCCGGCAGCACCAGCAGGCCGTCGGTCTCCTTCAGCATCTGTGCGGCTGATTTCATTGCCTTGTCCGATACATAGGATGCCGACCCGTTACTGTCGTATACAGCCCTGAGGGCTTCGTCCCCGTCTATGGAGTGCCAGTTTATCAAGGGTTCGTTTATTGCCGTCTCCTTCATGGACTCTGGTTTCAGGTCCACACATTCACTGCGCTTCCTCAGGAACGCATCAATTATGGGGTTTTTCCGGTATGAGGAACCGGCTATGATCCGGGGTATTCTGGAAGTCTTACACCTCCGGTAGAGACTCAGGAACCCCATATATATTCCCACCAGGGTTGTGCCGTTGGAAACAGGAACTCCCACAGCAGCAGGAGCATCCCGCAGCTCATCATAGATTTCGTAGGCAATCTGGGCATAGGCCTCCATCTGGAGAATCGTGTTCCGCCCACCCGGGTTGGCATCATAGATGTCATCCCGTTCTGAGCGGTTGTGCGATTCCAGGCAGGCTGCTTCGTAATCTCTTCCGGCAAACAGTATCTCAGCCCCGTATGACTGCATCTCCGCAATCCTCTTCGTCCTATACCCCTCGGGGATGTAGATGATACATCGCAAGCCGGCCAGCTTGCAGGCCAGTGACATAGCCACCCCGTAATTGCCGCAGGTAGCCGTGGTGACCGCATCATAGCCCCGGCGGATCGCATCGTTGGCCTGGGTAAAGGCAATCCTGTCCTTGTGGGTCCCGGTAGGGTTACCCCCCTCGAACTTGAGATAGAGATTGCGCAGGTTGATCTCCCGCTCGATATTGCGGCCTCTTGAAAGGGCAGTATCGCCGATCTCCCTGTCGATGATATCCCGGAAAGCCTCTACCCGCTCGATGGTAGAGAGGCTGGTATTGGATGATGCCTTAATCTGCTCACTGAGATAGGGGTCAATTGCGGGAAACTGGGAAGTTGCCCCGTCTAGGAGCGGTTCGCTTCCTTCCTGCTCTGACAAACTACCAGTACCGGAACCGTTAAGGTTCTGTACTGAACCCCTGCTCCCTGAAAGGTTCAGGGTACGGGTGTACAAAGGTGAAATACCCATATTTGCCTCATGCGAACAGCCGTATGTCCTTGAAGGAAGGCATTCGCTTTTCTACATCTGATATACTTCCATACTGCATATATGTCAATAGAGCCAATATCAAAAAGTGCACAAGTTTAGATCCTGAGTACATATTGTGCATATTGGCTTTATGACTGCTAGCAATAAGAAACCTTATTGCTAGCAGCTCAATATATGCAGGTGCAAACAAGTTGCAGTCCTTAACCTGTCATCACCCGGGACAGCTCACAAACTCCCTGATGAATGAAACTGCTTTGGAGAAAACGCAACAGGGATCCATCCCGTAATTCCATTGCATCGGGGGGAGATTCCAGTTTGAGATATAAAAGGGACGGAAAGCTCGGGTGGTTAAGAGCCTGGACCTCGGATCAGCCGCAAATTACCGCGAAACCGGCTTAAGCTTTCCCCGTTTCCGCTGAATCCACCGTTGGGTACCGATCCAGAAGATCAGACCGGAGGGGAGAATAAACAGCGTCGCAAGCAGGGTGTTCATCAGGGCAATTGATATCAGGAACCCGAAGTATCGAATCGGGATGAAGCTTGCCATGGTAAGGACCATCAGGCCGCCAACTATCGACAGAGTTGTCAGGATGATTGGCCGGCCGGTCAGCTCGATAGTGCGTTTAACTGCCGGTTTCAGGCTTCCGGACCGGTAGAAATAGAGCGTTTTGAAACGCAGGATAAAATGAACGGCATCATCTATGCCGACACCAACAGTGACACTGGCAAAGGCAATCGTGACCATATCAAAGGGAATACTGAATGCATACATGAAGATATAATTCGTCATGATACCGAAGAGAATCGGCAGCAGAGAGAGTATGCCATACTTGAACGAGAGGAAGACAGCCGAAGTAATTGCAAATACTATGGCTACAGCCAGCAGGGTAGAATCACGCTGATCCTTTGCGATGAGGTTACTTAGGGAGAGAAATCGTTTGCTTTGACCCCAGACTGTGTAGGAGAGCTCTTCCGGCAACAGCTCCTCAGCATAGGCGGTAAGGGCATCGATCACCTTCTGTGAATCCTGCAGATCAGCCAACCTGCTTGTATCAGGGTTGGCATAACGGAAAGAGATCGTCAGCCGGTTGGCACTGTCGTCGAGCAGCAGCTCCAGGTCGCTGTTGCCTGCCGAACTCTCTGATATCAGCCGGATGTAGCGGGACAGGAGCATGATCAGCCCCTTGGTTTCCGGAATCTCAGCCTCCCCGCTCATGATGTTGTTGAAGAACCTGATGTAGGTCGGGAATGAGAGGGTATGGGTGATCTCGGGGACATTCTTTCGAACGGCATCCTCAAAATCATTCACATACCGAAGATTTGCGGGCTCAATAAAGTACTTTTCGGAGTCATCAGGCGCATCAATGGTGATGTAGATCCCGTCCATGCCGCCAATGCGGCTTACCATCTTCTTCAGGCCGGTTATCGCCTCATCCTCCGAAGGGAAATAGTGCACGTAACTTGTCTCGAAAGTCACCCTCGGATAGGCATACACAAAGACTGCTGCAACAGCAGCAAAGAGTACCAGCATGATGTACCAGCGGTGGATGATGAATGATGCAATCCGTTTCATGAAACGCGACATCCCTCCGCTGATGGCCCGTTTGTAGTATACCTGCTCAGGGTTTGGAAGCAGGCTGAGCATGGCAGGCATATAGAATAGGGTAAGCAGAACACAGGCAAGGATACCTATCGATGTTGAGATTCCGAACTGCCGGAATTCAGGGATACGGGTAACCAGCAGGCTCAGGAAACCGGCAACAGTTGTCAGCCCGGCTATGACAACAGTCTTGCTTATATGTTCCACCACATCCACCAGCCAGGATTTATCGTTGCAGCTGAAGAGTTTAGGATGCGTACGGTAGTACTCGCTGAGTAGGTGAATACTGTAGGAACTCCCCAGGGTAAGCACAAGTACCGGTGTGATAATATTTATGATGGTAAGCTCGAATCCCAGCAGGGAGACGATCCCCATTGACCAGATTGCACCGAAGACCACCACCGACATCGGCAGCAGCACCGATCGTTTGGCCCTGAAGCTGAGATAGTAGATCATCAGGATGATCACAAAACAGATTGCCAACAGGAGAATCAGATCCTTCTGCAGGTAGTACATGACCCTATCCATGAAGAGCAGTCCGCCATTCAGCGAAACATCCGAAAATTCCGCTAGCGGGGCCAACAGTGCTCGCAGTTCCTTCATCTGCTCGGCATTCCGGTCCGGCACACTGTATGCAGGAAAGTAGAGCAGCATTGAGGTCCCGTCTGCTGACATGAAGAGGTTTTTCGCAATTTCGTCGTTCAGGATGCGCTCTTTCACCTCATCAGCAGCCTGCTGTGTCCAGGCATCCTCCTCTCCGATGACATTCATTGGGGTGACATAGAGCCGGGAACCTTTCTTGCTGGCCGTGATGAAGGAGAATGGATGTATCCCCGTACTGATATTATCATATGATTCAATGGCGTTCACGACAGCCTGTATGGCCGCCAACTTCTCCGGAGTGTACAGGTTGTCATCGGTGAGCAGCACAATGAAATTGTCAG
>CAZSBC010000011.1:7704-34399 GCA_964605195.1 uncultured Spirochaetales bacterium
GGGTCATCGGCTGGAAGCAGTGAGTTGAAATCGGGATTCAGCTTGATCTGCACAGCAAAGAAACAGAGCACCGCCGTTACTAGCACCGTAGCAACTATGAACAGCACTGCATGATCCATGGCATAACGTATTGTCTTACGATAAAATGTGTCCCGCTTCATCTATATCCTTGAATGCAGTGCTTCAGCCTGCGTTTTCATGCAAATCTTCCAACATTACGATTGTATCATTTCAACTGACCAGCGGCAATGGGATTTGCGACGGTTCTTCCGTTCTGAAATCTTGCCACTCAGCCCCCCCTTCTGGTACACTGCAATCAGTTCACCTGAGCAATGCTCATATAATCCCAAAGCAGCATGGAGAGACCCGTTGTGGATAAGAAGAGAGTGATGTTTGCCTTTACTCGCACAGGCGGAGGCCATATATCGCCGGCAAAAGCTGTCAGCGAATATATCAACGCAAAGTACGCCGATACCTGCGAAGTCATCATGTCAGACTTCTTTCATGATATCGGGGCAACAAAGCTTGATGAAGGCTTGCGGAAATCCTGGGATGTAATGTTGAAGCACCCGCTGTTCAACAAATACGGACATACCTTTATATCGCTTTTTCCCAGCGCTGTCAGGCTGTGGGTAACCCGGAAATTCAGCCCCTATGTCAAGGCTGCTGCAGAGTATGTTGAAGGCAAGAAACCAGATATCATCGTCAGTACGCACGGTTTTGCCGCTTTCACGCTGGAAAGGGTAAAGGAGCTTGGCGGTCATGAATTCAGGCTGATATCACTCAGCACCGACCCGCTCTCGTCACACATCTTCTTTGAACTGCTCCAGCAGCAGGACGGGTATATCGTCGGTTCGGAATATCCCAGAGATCGGCTGCTCCGTACAGGTATTCCTGCAGATAAGATCTCAGTACTACCCTTCCCGATCAACCCGAAGTTCAATCCGAAACTTGCGCCTGATCCTGCTCTTGCGTCAGAGCTCGGCCTTGATCCTGCCAGGAAGACGCTGCTGGTATCTTTCGGCGGACAGGGGGTGGGTAGCATAGAAACATATATCGATGCCCTGATCACGGCTGAGCGTGCCCTGAATGTCATCGTCGTATGCGGACGGAATGAGGCACTGCAGCAGAAACTCGGCAGGCGATACAATCCGCAAGAGAGCGGCCCTGTGAACAATATTCCACTGGGATTCGTGGATAACATGCCTGCCCTGATTGCCCTGAGTGATTTCTGCTTCATAAAGCCGGGAGTATCAACAACCTACGAGAACATGATCATGCATAAACCGATCATCTTCTATGAATCGGCTGCGCACATTGAGAACGCCAATATAGCATTTGCTGAAGCCCACGGAATCGGAAGATATGCAGGGAAACGGATCGGAAAATTCCTCCAGGCAATCGCCTATTACCTTGATGGGGATGGGCTTGCCCGCACAAAGGAGCATTACCGTACGCTTGATCTGGTTAACGGGACGGCGGCTATCGGCGATTACCTGGTCAGCATGATGTTAGGACAGCAGTAACGGTACCGGTCAGAATCGCTCCCCCACTCGATCCATAGCCCGTTTAATCACCTGGTCCATGTTGTAGTAGCGGTATTCTGCCAACCGACCGATGAACAGGAAGGCTCCTCTCTCCTCAAGTTCAGTTATACGCTCCAGGTAGGCTTCCCGCTTGTTGATATTCTCCTCAGTCATCACCACGTAGTAGGGTTCCCCTGCAGCTGCCGGGTACTCGAAACAGACAGTAGACATATCCGAGACCTCCCCGCTGAGTTTTTTAAACTCAGTAACTCGGGTCCAATCGTAATCCTTCGGATAATTCACTACAGCTGCATCCTGATAGGACTCCACGGGATAGTTCTTCAGCTCGAAACGCAGTGATCGATACTCAAGTTTCCCGTAGGAGTAATCAAAGAAGCGGTCCAGTTCGCCGGTGTAGATTGTCAGCTCCGGCGAAACGATATCCCTGACGGAAAAGTAGTCGGCACCGGTAAGGATGCTGATATTCTCATGATCTGCCATCCGCTGCATCAGGGCTGTATACCCATGTCCGGGAATTCCCTGATAGGTATCAGAGAAGTAGCGGTCGTCACGATTCTCCCGGATCGGGATACGGTTGGCGACATCGGCGGAGAGCAGCTCCGGGGATCGGCCCCACTGCTTCTCCGTGTAGGGGGCAAAGAACATCTCATAGAGGCGTTCTCCGACCTGTGAGACGATGGCATCCCTGAAGTTCCGGGGCGGATCGGTAAATTCGGCAGCTGCCACCTCCTCCCGAAGGATACCGGCAACCTCAGAAACAGCTATACGTTTTCCCATAACCATCGAGAGCGTATCGCAGTTGATGGGAAAGGGATAACAGACCCCCTGGGCATAGGAGAGTACCCGGTGCTGGTAATAGTTGAAATCAGAGAAACGCCTTACGAAATCCCAGACATCCCGAAAATTGGTATGGAAGATATGCGGACCGTGGGCATGGACGGTTATGCCGTGGGCATTACGGTAATCGTAGCAGTTTCCCCCAATGTGCCGTCGTCTCTCAACGACCAGCACCTTCTTGCCCCTTTCAGCCAGTATCCTTGCACTGGTCAATCCAGCCAGTCCAGCCCCAGCAACCAGAATATCAAACATGACAGTATCCCTTTATATCCCCGGATGAGTTTTCTTACCAATGCGTACAGTGTATGGGAATTACCCCAATAATCCAACAGTACAGGGCGG
The DNA here is from genome assembly GCA_964605195.1 of uncultured Spirochaetales bacterium. Classification (GTDB taxonomy): domain Bacteria; phylum Spirochaetota; class Spirochaetia; order JABMQR01; family JABMQR01; genus CAZSBC01. The sequence continues at coordinate 10,431 of CAZSBC010000011.1, forward strand.
GAAAACGGTAAATTAACACTATGACAAATCAGTGGAGATGGCTGGGACCGGGACCTCCGGTATAGTATTGCTGACTAATCAACCCTGTTGGCTACCGAGGGATCAACGTGCCGCTCCACCTCCCCAGCAGTCCGGGAGTCAAAGAGCACCGGCCTGTCTGCCGGGAGCTTTCCCTCCATGACCGGGATCCACTGCCTGTGGGCAGCCATGAGCTCTCTCGTCATTGCCCTGATCTCATCCAGGGTACAGCTCATGGCCGTAAGCGGATCAAGTGCCATGGCCTGGAAGACATACTCCGGATCCTTCCTCTGCACCGCCCGGACAGCCAGTTCCTGCACGCTGAGCTGCATGCGGTTGATGGCGGCTAGGTGTTCCGGCAGGGCCCCTACATGAATCGGGGCAATACCGTTCTTATCGACAAAGCAGGGAACTTCAACGACACTCCCGTCCTGCAGGTTCTCAATATAGCCCCTGTTGATGACATTGGCATAGACCAGGGTTGGCTCACCCGTCACGATGGCATGGATGATACGTGCCCCGTACTCATTGCTGCGCTGCAGATCTATCGGGTCCCTCCATTGGGCCATGCGCTGCATCTGCTCCCGCCAGTCGGGCCGTGCGTAGAGCTTCTTGATGAAGCCATGGCCTCCGTTCCACTCGGAGAACTCTGTCCGGCAGTAGCGCTCCGTTGTCTCCCTGCTCTTCCTGAACCAGGCATTGTATTCCGAAACATGCCCGCTTGATTCGGTGACCGGGTACCCGAAATGCTTCACATACTCCATCCGCACGGAATCCCCGTGCCAGATCTCCGGTTTCTGCGCCAGCTCACGGATACGCGGCAGCATATCCACTCCCTTGTGCTCGAACTTCAGGAACCAGGCCTCGTGGTTTATCCCGGCACAGAGAAAATGTATCTCATCGTAGGGGATCTCCAACCTCCTAGCCCACTCCTCGGAGGTTCCCTGCACCGAATGGCACAGCCCCACCTGGGACAGTCCGGGAAAGGCCTCCGTCAGCCCCTGGGTCAGCATGCCCATGGGGTTGGTATAGTTCAGCACATGCGCGTCGGGGCACAGGGAGCTGATGCTCCCATAGATATCGAGGAGCACCGGAAGGGTCCTGAGGCAGCGCATGATCCCGCCGGGGGTCAGCGTATCACCGATACACTGATCTATGCCGTATTTCATGGGAATGTCTATCTCCGACTCTATCGCCCCATACCCGCCGACAAGGATGCTTACAATGACGAAACTAGCCCCCCTGAGGGCTTCCGTGTGATCGGTGTAGCTGCTGACCGTGGCCCGGGAGTAGCCTCCCTCAGCAAAGATCTTCCGGCAGATGCTCTCGGCATATGCCAGCCGCTCGATGTCGGGGTCCACCAGGGCGAAGTGGCTGTCCGCCAGCTCCGGATAGGTGAGTATGTCAGCTGTGAGCCTGCTCGAGAATACCAGGGATCCTGCTCCGATGATTACAATTCTTGCCATCCTCTACCACTCCTGAATGTACTATGTTGTCTTGATGCACCTGAGACGCAAATGCAGTGTATACGTGCCGGGATATACTCTGAACCTCTCCCCGCAGTCCGGACCGCAGGCCCCGGTTCCCAGCCCCCGATGGGCTGCATCAATGGAGAGGAACGTCTGCTCCTGCTGTTCCACCTGCCAGGTATGGGTAAGCGGGGCCAGCTGCCCTGCTGTCGTATGCAGCGCGGAAAAGATGACCGGGGTATCGGAGGAGAGCTCGAAGAGCACACCGGAATCCTCCTGCAGCAGCCGTACCCACCTGGTGTCACAGTGGGCCCCATGTTCCTGGGGCAGGATATAGGGAACGTACTGATCGGTGACCGTGCTCTCCCATATGCCGATCTGGTATCCGCTCTTCCGGTCGGGATAGTTCTCACTGGCTCCCCGTCCGTACCAGCTGAGCCGCTCGAAACTGCCCGGCAGCACCATCCGCACCCCAGCCCGGGGCAGTTCGGGGAGATGACTCTCTATCGAGATCGTGAGATCGAGACGCCCGTCCCGCTGCAGCACTCCTTCAAGAGTTGCTGCCTGCCTACCCTCCCTGCCGGCAGTATATACCCGCCTGAAGTGCCTGTCGGAGAGCAGTTCCGTTTCACTGCAGATCAGGGCATCAAGCCCCGCGGCATACCATGCGAAGCCGACTTTATCTTCCTGGCCGGCTAGGTTGCGAATATAGTCGTTGTCAGTGGGAGCCCTCCACAGCTGCAGGTCAGGACCCTGTATGAGTGCCATATTCCCGGAGTCAAAGGACAGCTGCAGCTCATTCCTGTCGAGGGAGAACCCAGCTGTCCCTTCCTCCGCAGCTGCTGTCGCGGGAAAGGCCCAATCACGTTGTATGTCCGTTTCCCCGATCGGGATGACCACCTGTTCCCAGGCAACCGTATGGCCGGCAGGGAGAAATCCCTCCTGTTTCTTCAGCATCGCTGACAGTAGCACCGATATCTCCCTGCCTGCCTGGTAACTGCTGTCACTTGCCAGGCTGCGAACCGATCCCTCAATTTCCGGCAGCTCCACCTCCGCACTGCTGCCCGGGATCAGCGCGGGAGCGGAGAACTCTCCCGCCATCTTTTCCTTGCCGTCAAGTGAGACCGACCAGAAAAAAGAGAGATGCTGCAGTGACCTGAAATCGTACCCGTTGGTAACCCGGAAAATTCCCGCCCCGGGATCTATCCAGGTAAACTCTATCGATTGCTGCAGCTTGCTGCACTCCTCCATCGCCGGATGCACAGACCGATCAGGCCACACAAGCCCATTGATGCAGAAATCAAGATCATTGGGAATATCCCCGAAATCTCCGCCGTATGCCCAGTAGGCAATCCCATCCCGCTCCCTGCGGATCCCCTGGTCAACCCAGTCCCAGATGAAGCCGCCCTGCAGACCGGGCATCGTCCTGAAGGCATCCCAGTAATCGGCCAGTCCTCCGTTGCTGTTGCCCATGGCATGGCTGTACTCGCAGAGAATCAGCGGCCGCGGGTCATTCGGGACAGGATCCTTTGCCCAGGCCGTTATCTCCTCGACAGAGGCATACATCGGTGCTACCACATCGGTAACACCGCGCCCCCGCGAAAAGGCATACTGACCCTGTCCCCACTCGGCCCTTACCGCTCCTTCGTAGTGCAACGGCCGTCCGGGATCAAGTCCCCTGGCAATCCCGGCAGCAGCATCATGATTTGCCCCGTACCCGCTCTCGTTCCCAAGGGACCAGAAGATGATCGAGGGGTGGTTCCAGTCCCGCAGTATCATCCTAGAAGTCCGCTCCACAAAGGCTGTACTGTACCGGGAATCCCGGCACAGCTCATTGTAGAACTGATGGCTCTCGATATTCGCCTCATCGACAAGCAGGATACCGTGCTCGTCACAGAGATCGTACCAGTCAGGATGGTTGGGATAGTGGGCTGTCCGAACGGCATTGAAGTTATACCGTTTCAGCAGCTCGATATCCTTGAGCATGCTCTCCTGGGTTACCATCTTCCCGGTTCGATCATCATGCTCATGACGGTTGACCCCCTTGATCATGACGGGCTTCCCGTTGAGTAAAAACTGCCTGTTACGGATTTCCAGCACCCTGAAACCGGTTTTCAGGGCACTGCATTCCACTATCCTGCCGGTACTGTCCTTCAGCTCGACGGCTATGGTGTAGAGGACCGGCACCTCGTGACTCCAGAGCTCCACCCGGTCCAGTATCACCTCGAAGGCAATGCGGTGCCCGCCGTGCGCTTCGGCATGCCCCGGCCCGGGACTGTTGCAGATACCATCAACTGCCCGGGAACTGCCTGAGGCAAGCATCTCCCCATTCCTGCCGTAGATATGCACTGCCAGCGTGAAGGGGGAGCCCTCAAGCATCGCGTTATCAGAGAGCGCCCCTGAACCCAGCTCTGCCGTCACCCGCAGGCGGCCGGGACCGGTATGCAGCTGAAGGGGTTCGGCCTCCACATGCAGCTGCTGCAGATAGATCTCATCGGTACTGTAGAGGTAGATATCACGATAGAGACCTGCCATCCACCAGTGATCCTGGTCCTCTAGATAGCTTCCGTCGCAGAACTGCACCACCATGACAGTCAGCACGTGGGCTCCACCATCCGTGATGAAGGGGGTTAGGTCGAACTCGCTCTCCAGGCGGCTGTCCTTGCCCAGCCCGACAAATTCCCCGTCCAGCCAGACCACTGCCATGCTTTCGGCACCCCCGATGTGCAGGACAGTACGCCTACCCTGCCATCCGTCGGGAAGGGAGATCTCCCGGCGGTATACCCCGGTGGGATTGTACGCCGGTGCGGCAGGCGGCAGCTCGCGAAAGGGCATCTGTACATTGGTGTAGTGCGGATGCCCCCACCCCTGCATGGTCCAGTTGCCCGGTACTGCTATGCCTTCCCACTTTTTGAAAGTATCTCCCTCAACTGCCGCGAGCGCCTGCTCCGGTGACTCAAACCAGCTGAAGGCCCACTCCCCGTTGAGGCTGAGGAACCAGGGACTGTTCAGGTGATCGCCTTCCAGCGCCTGCTTTCGATCACGGAAGTTGTAGAGGCGCGGTCGCATCGGCAGCCGGTTGACAGCCGTCACCCCGGGCTGCTCCCACAGTTTCAAATGCAGCAGAGACATGTGTTACTCCTTCACTCCCCCCAGGGTAAGACCCTGGATAAACTGCTTCTGCAGTATAAAGAACACCAGCACAGAGGGCAGGGCGGCAACCACCGAACCTGCCGCAATAAGATTCCAGCTGATCAGCCACTGACCTTTGAGGGCACTGAGCCCGAAGGTGATCGGCCGGGCAGCATCACTCTGAACCAGGGTAAGGGCCCAGAAAAAGTCATTCCAGACAAATGTGAAGAGGAGCACTCCGAGAGAAGCCAGAGCCGGGCGCAGCAACGGCAGGATGACTGAACGGAAAATCCGGACTTCGGTAGCTCCCTCAACCCTGGCTGATTCTACCAGTGAAAAGGGCAGCTCGACAATGAAATTCCGCAGGAAAAAGGTGGCAAATCCCGTCTGGAAGGCAGTATGAAACAGAGAAAGCCCGAAAATCGTATCAAAGAGGCCGAACTTCACGAACATGGTACGTACCGGAATCATAAGAATCTGATAGGGAATGAAGTTTCCTGCAATAAACATGGCATAGAGCAGGATACGCCCTTTGAAGCGGTACACTGCAAGCGCAAAGCCGGCCATTGAACTGATGAGAATTGAGACAAAGACTGCCGGAAGGGTGATCAGTGTACTGTTGATGAAGTACTTCAGCATGGGCGAACGAGCCGGGTTAAAAACTTCCCCGTAGTTCTCAAGCAGGGCAATCCTGCTCGGGATACCCCAGTAGTTGCCCGATGTGATATCGGAACCGGGACGGATGGATGTCAGGACAATGGCAGCAAGGGGCAGCAGGAATATTACCAGGGCAAGGATGACAAAGAAAAGATAAACTGCCCGTACCGGGAAGGCTCGATTGTGTATTGGTGTCGGAAACATAGGCTACCGCTCCGTTGAGATCACATTCTTGAGGAACAGACTGATAAATATAATCATTACCAGAAAGAGGATTACGGCAATTGCAGCACCATAACCCATCTTGAAATTGAAGATGGCTTCATCATACATATGGTAAGCCAGAACGTAGGTCTTACCCCACGGCCCCCCGGCTGTCATAATGGCAATCAGGTCAAAGCTTCGCAGCGAACCGATTACAGTTACTGTCACCGCCACGATCGTTGCCGGACGGAGCTGGGGGAGAATGACATGCCGCAGCATCTGGAATCCGTGAGCACCGTCTATCCTGCCGGCCTCCACAATCTGGGAACTGACCGAAGTGAGTCCGGTCAGATAGAGAATGAGGCAATAGGCTGTCTGAGGCCATATACCGGCAAGAATCACCCCATAGGTTGCCAGCCGTTCATCGGCAAGCACCGGAATCGGTTTGAGACCTACCAGTTTTAGCAGCTCGGCAAGGAGTCCCAGATCGGGGTTGTAGAACCAGGAAAAGACCAGGCCGATGACTACCAGATTTATTACAAAGGGGAAAAAGAACATCGATTTGATGATCCTCATCCCACGGACTGTCTGATTGAGGAAGAGCGCCAGTGCAAGCCCGAAAACCGGAGCCAGCATCATCAGGACCAGCCACAGACCATTGTTTTTCAGCGATCCGATGAATCTCAGGTCATCAAAAAGCCTGACATAGTTCTGCAGTCCGATCCATTTCATCGCACCGAATCCATCCCATTTATGGAAGCTGATCCAGATGCTCTGGAAAATGGGGAAGAGCACAAATATCCCGAAAAGGATCAGGGCCGGGGTAAGGAAATAGAGGGGAGCAAGTCTGTGCTGCAAGCGATAGAGTTTATACTCTGCAGCCTTTTTCATAAAAACCTCCCGTAACAGTATCACAGTCCCTGCCCTGCCATGCGGGGCAGGAAAGGTAAGAAATCTTCAAAAAAAGGCAGTACGGCAATCCGTACTGCCTCATACGCATCCTGGAACCGGGTCATCCGGCTGCAGCACTACTCGAAAATTGCCTTTCTCTCGTCATCGATTCGCTTTCTGATCGCGTCGATCCTGTCCGGGTTGACCATGAACTCCTGGAACCCTTCCATACCTGACTTTGCCATCTCGGGAGTCGTGTCCCGGTCATAGAACTGGGCAAGACCGTCGGCGGCACCAAGCATCTCGAAACCTTCCCGCTTGAACCGGTCGGTCGGTGCGGCTGAGTTCTTGTTCGGGGGCAGGGAGCCTGAGGTGAGCAGGGTCTGGATTTCGGGGCGGGCTATGAATGCCATGAATTTCTTTGCATTATCCACGTTTTTCGCATTCTGCGGAATATGGAAGGTGTCAGTAGGAGCATCTTCATAGAGACCTACAGCTGGATCAATGACGGGAAACTGGAAGAACCCGATATTGTCCACGACTCCGGCACTTTCCAGGTCGGGAACAATGAAGTTTCCGATCAGGTACATAGCCGCCTCGCCATTAATCAGCGGAGCCTGGGCTTCCTGCCATGAGTAGGTGGCATGATTTTTTAGAAAATGGCCCCTGTTCAGCATATCTGCCCAGAGATCGAATACTGCATCGAGTTCCGGGTCAAGATAGCTTGCTTCGCCTGCCATCAGCTCCATATGGTAGTCATACCCGTTGACCCGCAGATTCATGTAGTCAAACCAGCCAGCTGCAGTCCAGAGATACTTGGTCCCGATGGTTATCGGTGTCACTCCGTTGGCAACCAGGGTATCATTCACTGCCATGAAGTCGTCCCAAGTCTTCGGTTCCTCAAGGCCGTATTTCTCGAAGATGTCGGTCCGGTAATAGACGCCCCACTGGTAGTATGAGTAGGGAATTCCATACTGCTTGCCGCCAACAGTCATCGCCTTTACTGATGAAGCCATGGAGTCATAGAGACCCTCCTGCTCCCAGAGGTCGCTGACATCCATGAAGAGGTTCTGATCGACAAAGAACTTCATCCTGTTACCTGCAAACCAGAGGCATACGTCCGGGGCTTCGGTAACCAGAAAGTTCCTGATTGCCGTCTTGTAGGCTTCATGGTCAAAAGTGTTGAGCTGTACCTCAAGATCCGGGTACTCGGCACGAAACAGATCAACAACCTCGGCCAGATCCGCTTTGGGAGCCGGGTCCGATAGGTTCGAGTTGATCACCAGCTTGTTTGAGACAGCCTCTTCCCCACCCTGGGCGAATAGACCGGCTGCAACGAGGGCTGTCATGAGAACAAGTGCTATGATTGTTTTTCTCATACATATCTCCTTTTCTGTATGTGTGATATAGGTTATTGTAAACCGCAGTTAGCAGCGGTCAATGACAACATATTAAGGGCTGTTAAAAAATATTCATCAGTTGCTTACATTGTGTAACATTATGGATTATACTGGAGTAGCATCCCGTTATAGGACTGCAGGAGCAGCATACACCCGCAGCACAGGGTACCAGCACCCTGCAATATCTGAAAATTCTGTGGTATACTGGTCAAAATTTTCAGATCAGTAGCAATATTTTCTGATAACCGGAGATTATATGGTTGAAAACCAGCATGACGAGGGGCGCCGGGAGGGAGAATTCCTCCTTGCAACCCAGACAGAACTGGAGAAGGAGCTGCCGTTTCATCTTGTCGGTGCCGGCTGTGACTTTTACCAGTATCCCATAGACAGACCGTTCGGGTATCCCGTATACCAGTGGATTCAGACGATTTCGGGTGAGGGAGTTCTCACATTGAACGGAACCGATTATCCGGTACCTGAGGGCAGCGGCATGCTGCTCTACCCCGGAGTCGCCCATGCCTACCATGACAATGGAGCTCCCTGGCACGTCAACTGGATCACCTTTAACGGATACCACATAGAGAGCATTCTGCACTACATAGGGCTGAAAAGAAGCGACGTCTATGCCGTATCAGATACCCTGGTCCTAGCCGCTCATATCCGCAAAGCCCTGCAGATACTCAGCAGTTCCACCGAGATGACAGGGCTTGATGGTTCGGTCATGGCCTACCAGTTTCTCATGGATCTGTTCAAGTATGTCAAGAACAACGAGAAGGAGAGCCACGACTTCAACCTGAAACGTATACGGCAGGTTTTCAGGTATATCGATGAAAACCTCGGCAGGCATATCTGTATGGAGGACCTGGCTGACGTGGCCTGTGTCACCCCGCAGTACTTCTGTGAAATCTTCAAGGAGGTTACCCGGCAACGCCCGACAGAGTACCTCAACCAGCGGCGGATTGACAGAGCCAAGGAGCTGATGGTCAAGTACCCCATCCGGAAAATTGCCGATATCGCTGCCGAAGTCGGGTTCGAGAGCAGCAGCTACTTTGCGACAGTCTTCAAGAAGCACGAAGGCATAAGCCCCAACAGGTTCCGGGAGATAGTCTGATACTCCTGCTAGCATTGCATTATCGACGGGCAGAACAACCTGCCTTCACTTTTCTAGACAAATCGGGGTGCATGGACTTATACTGAAAGGAGTTAAAAAACATTTTTCAGGGGGAGGCTATCTCATGGGTAAGAGAGCTTTGAAAATTGCAGGCGTATTTCTCATAGCAGCATTGCTTCTCAGCAGCTGCTCGCTGTTCTTTTCATCAACGATCACAGTGAATAATAACTCATGGAGAAGTGCAACAGTAACTATAGATGGAATCAGTAAGTACGTTTCCGGATACGGCTCGAAGGACTGGACCATCAACTTCGGGTTCGGTGAGAATTCCAGGTATATCACCTGCCAGGCGACCTTCTCGGGATTGTCGGGTACACTGACCCAGTACTACACCATCTACGCGGGCTACGAGTACACCTGGAATATCAATTCGTCAAAAAACCTGGAATAGTTACTGCCAAGATATTGTTACACTGATACCCTTTCCGTGCATTCCGATTCTTCATCCCAGTCATAACTATGGGGTTTTATGATTTACACGCGGCGGTCAGTTTATCATCTGCACATGCGTTACTGAAGTACCTTCCCCATGGGAATCGTCAGCAGGTCGGCTGAGAACGGTGTCGCTGCATTGCTGTTCACCGTAGCTGTTGTCCCCCCGTAGACAACCAGTGCCTCCAGCACACTATCGAATACCATGCCATGTTTTCTGCGGGGGACAAAACCGGAAACTTCGCCGGCAACCGTTTTCCAGCTGCCGGTATAGGCGTCAAAGAGCCAGAGCTCTCCATCTGCGGGATTATCATCCTCATAGGAGATGCCCCCGAACAGAACAGTTCGGTCGATGGCAGGAACATATGCCATGGTATGGTAGACCCGTCGCCCCGGTCTCTTTCCCGTCGCTACGGCGCTCCAGCTGTTGGTGTTGTAATCATAGAGCCACGTATCATCATACACAAGGGTGTAATCAGGCGGCGCTATGCCTGTCCCCCCGCCATAGAGAACCACCCTGTCCGCTGCTGTATCGTAGGCCATGGCCGCGTACTGCCGAACGGGGGGAGCACTATCCGGATGCATAGCCTGCCAGGAATCCGTATTACAGTCATAGGCCCAGGTTTCGTTGGAGGGAAAGCCGAAGAGGATCATCCGGTCGGACTCTTCGTCATAGGCCATTGCTGCACCCCAGAGTGTTCCTGGTGAAGGAGACAACTGCTGCTGCCAGCTGTCTGTATTGTAGTCATATACCCAGATATCCTGACCGCTGTAGAGGATGACCAGATCTGATTCAGTGTCATAGGCCATGGTATCACCGGAAGAATTCGGCGGTTTCACCTGGGGATGCATCTTTTCCCATCTCCCGGATTCACTATGGTATACCCAGGTTGTATTGACATTGGTCATGTCATATTCACGGGGCTGTCCTCCGAAGAGAACGGTAACCCTCGATTCCGGATCATACGCCATGCTGTGATATCCGAGGCCCATCGGAGCGGATTCCTTTTCGGATCTGCTGCATGTGCTGAACAGTATAAGGGAAGTAAGAGTAAGAAGCAGAATGATCCGAACAAGTATGCTCTTGTTCATCACCTTCTCCTGTGTACACTGAATTAGATACATCAAAGATTATACCATAGTGAGTAAACGAAAAACAAGCATTATCAATCCCCGATTTATCGTTGCTTCCTGCTTTGGTGATGAAAATCCAGGTGCCCATACCTGGTTTCCCTCCGGATTCTTTTTCTGACTATGCTGCCTTTTTCCAGAAGCAGTCGCCGATTTATACTCAGCCTTCCATTACTTCACTTATTCTGTACTTCGGGGGTATTACCATCACCATATACAGTCAACAACCACCCCCAAAGGAGGAGGCTTGTAATGATGCTATTCTTTCTCCTGAGTGATGCTACCGTGAAAGTAGACACAGAGCGGTGAAAAAAAGTCTGTCACCAGATGCTTAAAAGATGGACTTCGCCAACGAAAAGGAGTCATACTTGAACTATGGGAAAACATTACAATCCATTAGAGAAAGAGTTCCTCATACACCAGTATAAAAGCAACATGAACATCAAGATGAAAGATTTTTGTGAGATTCACGGGGTATCGACCAGTGCATTCAAACACTGGCTGACCCAGTATGAGGAAGGCGGTCTTGAGGGACTGGCCAGAGCTGATGCTCGCAGTCCTGAGGTCCTTCCGGAAGGCATTAAGCGTACTGAAGAGAGCTACAAGAGGGAGATCCTCAAGTTACGTATCGAAAATGAACGGTTAAAAAAAACTATACTGTCCGGACGAACGAGGATGGGGAACGGGAGTACATTCGTTTAAGGGAGAAGACTACGAAATAGTTGAGCTTCTCAGCCGGGATTATCCCATCAAGGATCTCTGCCTGCTGATGGGAGTGAGCAGATCCGGGTTCTACAAGTGGAAGAACCGGGATTCATCAGATCACAGAGTGCATCGAGACAGCATCATAGCGGCCGTAGAACAGATCCACAACGTCCCTGCTATGCCATCGGCTACGATACTCCCGACAACTATTACCGCCGGTTCAAGCGAGGCGAGTTACCAGCCAAGGACACTTTCAAGGGCAGAATTATCTCAGAAACTCCCAAATTTGTACAGAAAAAGAAGGCAGGACCTACTGAGGTTGAGAGTCGGTTGGAAGGTACAGTGTAAAAGCTTACAGATGGATACATTACAGGATGGTGTCTACTTCGGGAAACCTAAGTTGTGAAAAAATATATACTGTGTCTACTTTTGGAAAAACGAAACAAGATAAAGAAATGGAAATGTCTACTTTCAGAAACGAGAATTAAAATTAAATACTTTTAGTGTCTATTTATCTTGACAAGTACAAAGCTTTTACTAAAATAACAAAAATCTCTTTAAATATATAACAAATAACTCCATTGATATTTCACAAATTACTCTTTTACTGTATAATACAATCATCATTGGAGGTGTGATTCCATGAAATATCTACCACGGATAATTGATACAATCTTGGATGATTATTTAGAAGCTTTTGGGGCTGTGTTATTAACAGGACCAAAATGGTGTGGGAAAACCACCAGTGCCAGTCAGAAGGCAAGGAGTATACTAAAACTCCAGGATCCTGATGCTTCCATTGGATATCTGAAGACAGCTGAGATAAAACCATCGCTCTTGTTAAAAGGAGAAAATCCAAGACTAATAGATGAATGGCAAATGGCTCCGGTGCTTTGGGATTCAGTCAGGAATTTTGTAGATAATTCCGGTAAGGATGGGTTATTTATCCTTACCGGATCAACTACTGTAGATGAGACACAAATAATGCATTCCGGTACAGGGCGAATTGCACGCCTCACGATGCTTCCTATGAGTCTCTATGAGACAAATGAATCAAATGGATCAATATCACTACATGATCTGATACGTGATAAAAGCTATGATATTGATGGGAAAGTATCAGAACTGAGTATTGAGGAGTTAGTCTTTGCTGCCTGCAGGGGAGGGTGGCCAGCCAGTCTGAGTAAAAAAAGTGATAAGGCAAAGTTATTAATCTCTAAAGCATACGTTAATTCAATAATTGAGACTGATATTTCCACAATAGACAATATCAAAAGAGATCCTGTAAAGGTGGAAAGAGTACTAAAGGCTTATGCAAGGAATATCGGAACACTTGCATCCAATAAAACACTTATTAGCGATATTAATGCGAATACCAGTCTTTCTGAGTCTGCATTTTACGAATATGTGAATGCATTGAATCGACTTTTTGTGATACAGGACGTGCCAGCATGGAATCCTTCAATTCGTTCAAAAACAGCAATTCGCAGTTCAACAAAGAAAATGTTCATCGACCCATCCATAATGACAGCTTCTCTGGGATTAAGCCCGGATATGTTACTGCAGGATTTTCATACATTCGGATTTATTTTTGAAAATTTATGTATAAGAGATTTATCCGCATATGCTAGCTCCTTAGGAGGTAGGATATCATATTATAATGATCGATCAAATCTTGAGGTTGATGCTGTCCTGCATCTAGATGATAGCAGATATGTCTTGATTGAATTTAAGCTGGGAACTCGAGGTATAGAGGAAGGAGCTTCGCATCTGTTAGAAGTAGAACGTCTAATCAAGAAGGCTAAAACCCTAAATAGGGGGCATAATTTACGTGAACCCGAAGCATTAATAATCATAACTGGTGGTGAAATTGCCTATACGAGACCAGATGGTGTTAAGATTGTTCCCATCGGGTGCTTAAAAGAATAATTTTGTATCTGGAAGTTTGTATCAATAACATCCATAAAACACACGCAAAAGAGGACTCGAACTTCCAATACGGCAAGGTCTCCAGTCCCTGGTGCAAAGAATGGATAGTGTCAGCTGTAATCAAAGACTATCAAAAGCGGTTCGTGTTTCCCCAACCGTAAGAGTTGGCAAGCCTGCTTAACGGGAGTGCCGGTTTTTCAGCACCTCGATCACCTCGTTCAGGGCATAGCCCTTGTGAGCAAGCAGGACTAGGGTATGGTAGATGAGGTCGGCAGCTTCCCCGAGGAAGAGCTGCTTGTTACTGTCCTTGGCCTCGATGACCAGCTCAACTGCCTCCTCCCCTACCTTCTGCGCTATCTTGTTTATCCCCTTGGAGAATAGATGGTTGGTATAGGAGCCTTCCGAGGGAAAATCCCTTCTGTCTATGATTATCCCTTCCAGGTAGGAGAGAAACTCAATCGAGGAGAATTCTGAGGGGTCATTATCCTCACTGAAACAGGTATCATTCCCCGTATGGCACACCGGTCCTTCAGGTATGGCCTTGATCAGCAGCGTGTCCCCGTCACAGTCAGGAATTATGGATTTCATCTTGAGGAAGTTGCCCGACGTCTCTCCCTTGGTCCAGAGCTTCTGCCGGCTTCGTGAGAAGAATGTCACCCTGCCCGTATTGCGGGTGATTCTCAGGGATTCCTCATTCATGTACCCAAGCATGAGCACTTTTCCGGTAACTGCATCCTGAACAATTGCAGGAACCAGCCCGTCACTGCTCTTAGTAAAATCTATATCCACCATACTCCTCCAAAAAACTGCCTGTTCTATCTGCTTGCTACCGCTAGGTATATTCGATTTATGTGATTAATGCAACAGCAGCAGGGATTATTCTGCAGGATTCCTCTCTTCGCAGAGCTCAGACATTGCGTACGGGAATATGCTGCTCCCGGAGATAGCGCTTCAGATCAGGGATATCAATCTCGTGAAAATGGAACAGGCTTGCAGCCAGTGCCGCATCAGCCTTGCCTGCAGTGAGCACTTCGGCAAAATGGCGCATTTGCCCGGCTCCGCCGGAAGCGATGACCGGCACGGGAACCATCTCGGAGATCTCCCTGGTGAACTCCAGGGCAAAGCCGTTCTTCGTCCCGTCGTGATCCATTGAAGTAAGCAGCACCTCCCCGGCCCCCCGGTCCACAATCTCCCCTATCCACTCCTTCGCCCGGATACCGGTCGGTGTCCTGCCGCCGTGGATATAGACCTCCCAGAAATTGCCGTTGTGCCTGACATCCACCGAGTAGACAACACACTGGCTGCCGAACTGGGAGGCCAGTTCAGCTATGATACCGGGATTCTTGACAACCTCAGAGTTGATGGAGATCTTATCAGCCCCGCAGTTCAGCAGGGTACCCACATCCCTGACCGTCCTGATGCCGCCGCCAACGGTGAAGGGTATGTTAATGTGGGCAGATATCCGCTTCACCAGCTCTGCAAGCGTCTCCCGGCGCTCGACCGTAGCCGTGATATCGAGGAATGTCAGTTCATCGGCACCTTGACGGGCATAGAGAGCGCCCAGCTCCACCGCATCACCGGCATCCCGGAGATTCACGAAGTTTACGCCCTTTACCGTCCTGCCGTCATGCACGTCGAGACAGGGAATGATTCGTTTCGCCAGCATACCTATTCCCCCGTTCCCGCTGCCGGTTGATGCTCCTCAACCCAGCGGGCGAGTGATTCAAGCGTAATGGCCCCCTCATAGAGAGCCTTTCCGATAATTGCCCCGGCCATGCCGCGGCAGGCCAGCTGGTCAAGCTCTTCAACAGCTGTAACCCCTCCGCTGGCAATGAGCTCCAGCTCCGGGTGGCCCGCCTCACGGGAAGCCTGGAGCATATCACCATAGAGCTGCTGAGCCGATCCCGAGAGCATGCCGTCCCGGGAGATATCGGTGCAGATCACCTTCCGCACCCCCCTGCCGAGGTAATCGAGCACGAAGGGAATGAGCCGCTCATGCGACTGCTCCTTCCAGCCCGATACGGCAATGAAGCCTGCTTTGACATCGGCACCGAGAATCAGCCGGTCGCTCCCCCACCGCTCCAGCCAGGAGAGAAAGAGCTCAGGATCCCGCACGGCAACCGACCCGCCGGTCACCATAGCTGCCCCGCTTTCGAAGGCCACCCTGATATCCTCGTTCCGCTTGATACCACCGCCGAAATCTATGGTGAGACTGGTTGCACCGGCAATCCTGCTGAGCACCGCATGGTTCACGATCCCCCCGGCCTTCGCCCCGTCAAGGTCCACCAGGTGCAACCGATTAAGGCCGTATTGCTCGAATTCTTTTGCGACAGCGACCGGGTCCTCGTTATAGACCTTCTTTTGGGCATAATCACCGCCGGTAAGCCGGACACATCTGCCCTCTATAATATCGATTGCAGGAATTATCTCCATCTACTCATCCTCCGCTTCTCCAAGTGCGATTCCAAGAAAGTTGGCCAGGATGCGCTCACCTACCATGCCGCTCTTCTCCGGGTGAAACTGCACCCCGTAATAGTTACGCTTCTGCAGGGCGGCGCTGAAGGGCAAGATGTACTCACAACGTGCGGCGGTATCAACACCTGCAGCGGCATAGTAACTGTGGACAAAATAGAAGTAGTCATCCTCGGTTATGCCGCTGAACAGCAACCCAGAGGGGGCTTTCAGGGTATTCCACCCCATGTGTGGCACCTTTTCCTCCGGAGGAAACCGCCGGATCTCCTCATCAAAGATCCCGAGACAGACTGTGTCATTCTCCTCACTGCGGGCACACATCAGCTGCATTCCCAGGCATATGCCGAGAAACGGCTGGCTGAGGCTCCTCAGAACCTCATCCAGTCCTGTGGAGCGCAGATAGTTCATGGCAGAGCTCGCCTCCCCGACCCCGGGGAAAATGACGCGGTCCGCCTCCCTGATCGTGGCAGGGTCATCGCTGAGGACAGGTTCAATACCGAGCCGGTGCAGCGCACAGGTCACTGAACGCACATTGCCGGCATTGTATTTCACAATCACCACCTCCCCGCTCACCGGCGGGAACGCTGCAGCAGTATCCATCAGAGCACCCCTTTCGTGGTGGGCAGCACCATGTGGGCTGCATCCCTGCGCACAGCTCCCCGGATGGCCCGTGCAAAGGCCTTGAAGAGCCCCTCGGCAATATGGTGCGAATTTTCTCCTTCCGCACTGAGGTGAAGGTTGCAGCGTGCTTCATCACTGAATGACTTGAAGAAGTGAAAGAACATCTCGGTCGGGACATCCCCGATACGCTCCCTGGAGAACGAGACATTCCAGACCAGCCATGGCCGTCCCGAGAAATCAATGGCTGCCCGGGCAAGGGTCTCATCCATCGGCAGCATGAAACCGTAACGGCTGATCCCGCGTTTATCCCCGAGGGCCTGCAGGAATGCCTGCCCCAGTACCAGAGCGGTATCCTCAATAGTGTGGTGCTCATCGACTGCAAGGTCCCCGACCACCTTCAGGGCAATATCACAGCGTGAATGCCGGGCAACCTGCTCCAGCATATGGTCGAAAAAGTGCAGCCCGGTGGAGATATCGGCTGCCCCGGTGCCGTCAAGGTTCAGCTCGAGGGAAATCTCCGTCTCACTGGTGCTCCTCCTCAGGAGAGCCCTGCGGTCTGGCAGCGGGTAATTGCCCCCGGTGAGATAGCGGGAGACTGCATCCCAGTCCCTGGTCGCCAGATCATATGCTGCTTCAGTTATTGTGGCAGGCTCATCGGCAAACCATATGGCCCGCGTGCCGAGATTGGCCGCCAGCTCCAAATCGGTCTTCTGGTCACCGATGACAAAGGAGTTTTCCAGGTCATACTCACCATCAATATACTTCTGCAGCATGGCTGTGCCCGGCTTGCGGGTAGGGAGCTGCTCATCGGGTAACGATCTGTCGATATGCACGGCATCGAAGATGACCCCCTCCCCGGCAAGGGTTTGCAGCAACAGCTGCTGCGGCGGTTCGAACTGCGCTTCGGTAAAGGTTTCGGTACCCAGACCATCCTGGTTGCTCACCATGATGAGCAGGTAATCGGTCTCTCGGGCAATCCGTCCCAAAGCCGATATCATCTTCGGCACAAAACGCACCTTCTCCAGGGCATCAATCTGTTCGTCATCGGCAGGTTCCTCAAGCAGTACCCCATCCCGATCAATAAACAGTATACGTTTCATAGCTCCTCCCCGTACCGCTCCATGGTTTGCAGCAAGATGCGGTTCTCCTCAGCCGAACCGACTGTGATCCGTACGCAGTTCGCACAGCCCGGCTGGGTAGCGCGATTCCTGATTATAATACCATCGCTTCGCAGGCGTTTGTAGAGCCTGTCGGCATCATGGACCTTCACCAGGAGGAAATTGGCATCGGAGGGATAGACCCGTTCAACATAGGGTATCCTGCCCAGTTTCTGCACAAGCTCCTCCCGCATGGCAACAATTCTTTCGATTCCCTCACGGACCGCTTTCCCGGAGGCAAGGGCTGCAGCAGCGGTCTCCTGGGTCTGGCCGCTGAGGTTGTAGGGATACTTGATATGTTTCAGCACTGCAGCTATCTCGGGATCGGCTATCGCAAGCCCGAATCGGGCATTGGCCAAACCCCAGGCTTTCGAGAAGGTCCGCAGCACTACCAGATTCCGGTTGCTCTGCAGCAGTGAGATCGCCGAGGGCGTACTGCTGAAATCCTGGTACGCCTCATCAACTACTACAATTCCCGGGAAGAGCCCGGCAATACGGGTAATGACATCGAGAGCTATTGCATTCCCGGTAGGATTGTTCGGAGAACAGATCCACAGGAGCTTCATCCTGGTCGGCTCCTCCTCCCCAAGCATCCGGTTGAGAGCCCCTTCATCAATATGAAACTCCTCATCAAGCTGCACAGCAACCGTCTCGATATCATTGAGATCGGCAAAGACCTGGTAGACCCCATAGGTGGGAGGAAAGATAACTGCCCTGTCCCTGCCCGGGCGTGCAAACGCCCGATATAGCAGGTCGATGGCCTCGTCACTGCCGTTGCCGAGAAACAGCATATCAGGATCTACCGCATAGAGGGCAGCTACCTGCTCCTTCAGTTCCGTCTGAAACGGATCGGGATAGCGGTTGCGAGGATGGGGGGTATCAATGTAGTCCCGGTAGTTCTCATTGGCATCCAGAAAGATATCGGCGGCTCCGGTGAACTCGCTCCGTGCAGATGAGTACGGCTTGATATCCCTGATATTCTCCCGTAGAAGATCCCTGATTTCCAGCTTCTTTGACATACCTATCCCTTTCTATTGCTCTTTGTTCGCTTGTATTTTTTCGAGCCGCAGCGAAACAGCTCGTTTGTGCCCCTCAAGGGACTCAGCCCTAGCCAGAATCTCCACTACCGGCCCAAGCTCCTCCAGCCCTTCAGAGCTGATCTTCTGAAAGGTGATCTTTTTAACGAAGCTGTCAAGGCTGACTCCCGAATAGGAGCGTGCCCAGCCGTTCGTCGGCAGGGTGTGGTTAGTACCTGATGCGTAATCACCGGCTGACTCCGGTGTCCAGGGACCGATGAATACTGATCCGGCATGCTGCACCCCTTCGGCGAATTCCTCAGCATCACGCCGTATGATGATGAGGTGCTCGGGGGCATACCGGTTGATGACATCAAGGGCCCGTTCGGCCTTCGGGATACAGAGGATACTGCTTGCCCCGAGGGATTGTTCGGCAAAATCCCTTCTGGGAAGGGTTTTTAGCTGCTGTGACAGAGCCCGCAGGATTGGATCTATCTGGTGCAGGTCCTCGACGATTGCCACCACCTGACTGTCGGGACCGTGTTCAGCCTGGCTGAGCATGTCGGCTGCCACAATCGCGGGATCGGCGCCGGTATCGGCTATGATCATCACCTCGGAGGGACCGGCCGGCATATCAATCGCAGTCCCGGCAGCGGAAACAAGCTCCTTGGCCCTGGTGACATACTGGTTTCCCGGCCCGAAGATCTTGTCTACCTTCCTGATGCTCTCGGTACCCCAAGCCATTGCAGCTATCGCCTGCGCTCCCCCGGCACGTATTACCGTGGTCACTCCGCTGATTGAGGCTGCGTAGAGAATGGCCGGATGAATGGCACCATCCCTTCCGGGCGGTGTTGCCAGGACAATCTCCCTGCAGCCTGCAACTGCAGCAGGGATAGCCAGCATCAGCACCGTTGAAAAGAGCGGAGCTGTCCCTCCGGGGACATAGAGGCCTACCCGCTCAATTGCCCGTACCCGTCTCCAGCAACTCACTCCTGGAGCAGTCTGTACCTGCTCCTCCCTGGGAACCTGGGCTGTATGGAAGGTGCGGATATTCGTCGCGGCCTTCCTGATGGCCATACGCAGGTCGGGTCGCACCTGCTGAGCGGCTGACTGGATCTCCTCCGAAGGTACGAGCACCTCCGGGATCTCCGCCCTGTCATAGGAAGCGGCAAATTCCACCAGCGCCCGGTCGCCCCGTTTCCTGACGGCTGCCATAATCTGGCGTACCGAGGAGTCAAGCTCCTCCCGTTGCCTGGAAGGACGTGTGATCACCTTCCTGATATCCTGTTCGTCAGGATGCATATAGACTGTTATCTCTCTACCCATCTCAGCATTCCCCATCGGATTGTATGGCATTTTCTTATCTATAACGCCATTTTCTCTATTGATGTCACCAGAAGCCCCTCAGCCCCGAGCTGCTTCAGCGCCTCAAAGATATCCCAGAAATCATCTTCCTTGACAACTGTCTGAACAGAGCTCCAGCCCTCTTTGAACAGCGACGTAACCGTTGGACTCTTCATCCCGGGGATGATGGCACTGACCTCTCCGATTTTATCGGTGGGAAGGTTGAAGAGAATATACTTGTAGTCCCGGGCAAGCATGACAGCATCCATGCGCTGGAGCAGCTTGTCAAGGATCTCCTGCTTGACAGGACTTTCAGCCGCCAGGTCCCTGCGGGATACCATCACTGCCGAGGACCGGAAGAGAACCTCAACCTCCTTCAGACCGTTGCTGATCAGCGTACTGCCGGTACTCACAAGATCGCAGATGGCATCGGCAAGCCCGATGGCCGGTGCAATTTCTACCGATCCGCTGATCTCATGTATACCGGCTTCCACTCCCCGCTCCTGCAGGCAGGAGCGGAGGATGTTGGGATAGGAGGTCGCTATTTCCCGCCCAGCAAGGTCATGCAACCCGGAATATGCAAAGCTGCTGGGAACGGCTACCGAGAGCCGGCACTTGGAGAAGCCGAGATCCCGGACTATTGCAACATCATAGCCCTTTTCGGCAACTTCGTTATGACCGACGATCCCGATATCAGCGATACCGTCATAGACATACCCGGGAATGTCATCATCCCTGAGATAGAGAAACTCGATGGGGAAGTTGTATGCCCGGTTCTTCAGAACCCGCGATCCCGTCCCGAAATCAATACCGCAGGATGTTATGATGGCCAGGGACTTCTCACTCAGACGGCCCTTCTTCTGTACTGCTATCCGCAGCGTCTCTGTACTGGTAAACATGTCTCCTCCAGATTATGGGTACAACAGCATCCTGCTGCTCACATGCCTTCCCGGTTGACCGGAACATGACAGGCTTTCTTGACTAGCCAATAAAAAAACTCCGCTAGTGCGGAGTTTTTACGCTGATGGCATACCAATCGCACTGCCTGTTATGGTGAGATGGAATGATGATGCACAGTCTCTGTCATGATTTTCATGTGAACAATGTAGCGGGATTCTCTGGATTTTGTCAATGAGTCAAGCCCCCTACTTATCACTCTTTTCCGGCGACGGGGCTTCGGGTTCCGTTTCATCGGTACGGTCCGGCTTCTCCTGCTCCGCCCCCGAAGAGGAATCATCCTGCCCTTTTGCCGGTGCTTTCTCCCCACTGCTGACGGGGGCACTCTCTCCGGGCGGGTTCCTGTCCTGCTGTTTCAGGCGGGCAATACTTTTTCGTTTCTGGAAACCGATGAATATGAGAATGATCCCGTAGATAACAAGCGCAGCGGCTATCAGGCTGATAATAAGTTTCCCGCTTACTTTGCTGGTGAAGAAGATTATCAGGGCCAGCACAATCGATATTCCCAGCGTTGCCAGGGTACCGGAAATCTGCATACCGGCCTTCTTCAGGCCGCTAAGGCTGAAGAGGATCAGCAGGGACCCGGCAGCCAGCACGACTCCGAGAATGGTACGCATCAGCTCCCATCCGATACCGATGTCGGCAAGGGGCAGGAGGATGGACACGATTCCGGCAACGACGCCGATAATTCCGCGTATCAGAAGCAGGTTCCTGGTAAGGTCGTGAATGGTCTTTTTGAGTGCGAAAAAGAGGGCAATCGTACCGGTGACAAATACAAATATCCCGATGCCAATGACCATCAATTTGGATGGCTCCTCTTTCTGGAAGAAGATCACTATACCGGCAACTATCGCAATGAGACCGAGGAACATGTTCTGTAGCCACTGTTTCGAGTCTTTCATGGCATCCTCCTACCCACATTATCCGATGAAGGGTGCAGATTGTAAAGAGCCATATACACCTGAAACAGCTACTTGCGGATGATAAGGCAGATTCTGAATCAAATACTGCCCTGACCGGTAGCGCATAGCCACATTCTGCTCCCCATCCCGGCAACGCTGTGGTACAATACTTCTTCATGGAGAGAGTATGAACAAAACCTACCTGAAGCAAGCCGTTGCTGCAGTCCTCAGGGAGACGGCAGAGATCATAAACGCAGGGGGTCCGAGACTGACCGGGACCGAGGCATCGGCGAAGGCGGCTGATCGACTCCGGGAATCACTTGACGGGTTTTGCGACAGCACGACGCTTGAACCGTTCAGCGTGCATCCGGGAGCCTTTCTGGGATGGATAAGAATTCTTGTACTCCTCTATGTCGCATCGCTCACGCTTCTCTGGGTCGGGATGCCCGGCATAGCGGCCCTGCTGACCACAGCGGGAGTTGTGATCATGGTGCTGCAGTTTTTCCTCTACCGGGCTGTTCTTGATCCGTTTTACCCGAAGAGAAGGGCGTCTAATGTTTCAGGAACCATTGAACCGGTCGGTGAGGCCAGACAGCAGATACTGGTAACTGGGCATCATGACAGTGCAAGGATATTCAACTTCTTCATCCATCAGCCCTCCTGGTATCCCATCCGCGTGATGGGGGGGATAGGCAGTGTGGGAGTGATGCTGCTAACAGCATGGCTTGCCTACACAACCGGCACAGGCAGCTCTCCGGCACGGCCCGTCTGGCTGATCACGGTATATGCACTCCTGACGGCAGCCCTGTCAGTTGTTCTGCAGCTGTGGTTTTTTGCCGCTGCAGGCGGGACTCCGGGTGCCGGTGACAATCTCACTGCCAGCTGTGCTGCCGTGGAAGTGGGTCGCTGGGCAGCCGGACTGAAGGCAGAGGGAGCGGGGCTCAACCATACACGCGTCATTATCATCAGCTTTGATGCCGAGGAGGCCGGACTGCGCGGAGCACGCTCCTATGCCCGCAGCCATCGTAGGGAGCTTCTAGCCTTACCTACTTGGAATATCAATGCCGACTGCCTCTACGATGCCGAATCCCTCTTCTTCCTCACATCTGATGTGAACGGAAGTGTCCGCCTGTCGGAAAAGTTGGCCGGTGATCTTGCAGAAATTAGCCGGGAGGGTGGGTTCCAGACCGATACCAGACCCATTGCATTCCTTACCGGCGGTACGGATGCAGCGGAGCTGGCCCGGATTGGGGCACACGCTACCACGATGATGGGTATGCCCTGGGGCAACAGTTCCCGATCCTCCGTCTACCATACACCGAAAGATACCATCGACGCCGTGGACAGCAGGGCTGTCGAGGCATTCCTGTTGACAGCTTCAACATTTATTGCAAGGATGGACAATGATCTAGCCAGGGGGAATAGTGATAATGGGTAATTATGAGCTGCTGCTGTTCGATGCCGACGGAACACTGTTTGATTATGACCGGGCTGAAGCCTGGTCGCTTGAAAAGACGATGAACTCCCTCGGTATACCGTGGTATGAAGAGATCCTCCCGGTGTACCGGCAGATCAACAGGGGGTACTGGCAGGCCCTGGAACGGGGTGAGATCACGGCAGCAGGGATTAAGGCGGCACGCTTCAGAGATCTTCTGGAACGCCTGGAGAGTCCAGCCGATCCAGTTTTCGCCGGTGAAACCTACCTGCAGTTTCTCGGTGCTTCCGATTTTCTCATCGACGGAACAGTCGAACTGCTGGAGTATCTCAACGGCAGAGTACAGCTGGCCCTGATCACCAACGGCATCACCAAGACCCAGTACGGACGTCTCTCCGCCTCGGGCATCGGAAAGTACTTTGATCCAGTAATCATCTCAGGCGAGGTGGGGTACCAGAAACCGGATCCGAGAATCTTCGATGTTCTGTTCGAGCAGAGCGGTTTCACCGACAGGAGAAAAGCCCTGATCATTGGGGACAGTCTCTCCTCTGATATGCAGGGAGGCCTGAATTCCGGAATAGACACCTGCTGGTACAATCCGTTGGGGGTACCGGGAAACTCGGCCGTGCCGGTTACATACGAGATAGCATCCCTGGGAGAAATCCCTGCAATTGCCGGGCTTCAAGAACCTCTCCGGGGATGATAGAATGGGATTTTAATGAGTAATGAATACTAAAAAAAGGAAATCAGTATGCTGAAAAAAATGCTCTCAGGTAAGAAAATGGTCTCATTCCTGCTTTTTTGCATGGTTGCAGTCGCACCACTGCTGGCAGGCAATGTGAACATGCAGAAAATCTATCCGACTGATTCGGATATCCATGAAGCCCTCACCTTTCTCTATATGGAACAGGGAAAGAGTACCCCAC
>CAZSBC010000012.1:0-32949 GCA_964605195.1 uncultured Spirochaetales bacterium
AAAGAAAATAAAACCGTTACAGCGAAGGCGGTTGCTGCTGCCCTGGGGCTTGAGCGGCTGGCTTTCTTCGACCTCTTTGCGCCGATACGAAGCGATGCCAGGGTGTGGTCATTCGAGGAGGCGAGGGAGTTCATTGTCAGCGCCTTCACCGCATTCCACCCCCCCATGGGCAAGTTTGCCGAAGAGGCCTTTGACGCCCGGTGGATTGATGCCCTGCCCCGCGAGGGGAAGGTGGGTGGCGCCTACTGCACCGGTTTCCCCGTACGGAAGGAGAGCCGTGTCCTCTGCAATTTTGACGGCAGCCTGTCGTCAGTCTCCACGGTAGCGCATGAACTCGGACATGCCTACCACGGCCATATTCTGCGAAACGAACCGGCACTGCTGGCTGACTATCCCATGACCCTGGCTGAGACAGCATCTATCTTTGCCGAAACAGTTGTCTACAACACTGCCCTGGAGGCGTCAGGGCCGAATGAGCGGCTGGTTATCCTGGAGACTCTGCTGCAGGATGCCACCCAGGTCATCGTTGATATCCTCAGCCGCTTCTATTTTGAGCGGGAACTCTTTACCAGGAGGGAGCGCGGTGATTTGATGCCCGCCGACCTTTGTGCTATCATGGCTGAATCGCAGCGCAGAACGTACGGTAAGGGGTTGGATCCGGATTATCTTCATCCCTATATGTGGGCAGTCAAGGGCCATTACTACAGAACCGGGCTGGCCTTCTATAACTTTCCCTACGCGTTCGGGCAGCTGTTCGGGCTGGGCCTCTATGCCCAGTACCGGCAAATGGGTTCGGATTTCACCGGCGTATATGATGCACTGCTGCTGAGTACCGGCAGCAAGTCGGCAGTGGATGTTACCGCTGCAGCCGGCTTTGACATAGAACATTGCGATTTCTGGCAGCAGGGGATAGCCTGCATAGCCGATTACGTTGAGGATTTCACTGCTACGATGCAGCAGGTTAACCGATAGCTGATTTCAGGAGGAGGAACAGCATCATGGGATTGAGGCCGTCTGAACAAAGGTATCGGGAAGGAAGAAGAAACGGGGACAAGGTACAGAGGAATATTGCCGTTGTCGAGTACATCATTGAGGAGAAACAAAGGGAGCACCCCGGATTCGGCTGGGAGAACCTGCCCTGGCTGATCCAGTACTACCCCCTCATACGGAAGTACCTGTGGCATCTCAGAAAAGTCCCAGCCCTCAACCCCGGCATGGATGGCATCGGCGGGCTGATAGGCACCTCGAAAATCGCCATTTTTTCCCATCTTGCATCCTCTGCCTATGCCCGTACCGTATACATACCGCAGGGTCGGAAGATTGCAGCTGTCGAAAAGCTTGTGACAGAACATCACCCCGGTTTTCCCGGTGCTCCCCTGATCTGCAAACCCAACAGGGGCGAGCGTTCAATTAATGTGCGGAAAGTCCGTGCAATGGAAGAGATTGCCGATTACCATCGTGCAATAGGGGGAGATTACCTCATTCAGGAGTACATACCGGGGCCCTTTGAATTCGGCGTGAGCTGTTTCAGGAATCTTGATACCGGCCGGCTGGAGGTTGTTGCCATTGTCAACCGCAAGGTTGCCAAGGCGTCAGGTGATGGGAAATCAACGATTCGGGAGCTGATCGCACACGCCGACCTCTCCAGTCAGGCCAGGGAGAAGATTACCGGAAGTTACACGGGAATACAGCTGGAACAGGTTCCCGCTGCCGGCGAGCTGGTTATGCTCAGTCCTGTGGCTTCGCTGGCCTTCGGTACGGTTATTGAGGAGATCCGCCGTGAGGATCATCCTGAAGGGTTTGCCTCCCTGGAGGAGAGCATCAATGCGATAACGGTCAACGATGAGGGCAAATCCTTTGATGGTTTCAACTACGGTCGCTTTGACTACCGGGCTTCCAGCCTGGAGGATCTCTTTGCGGGAAGAGGCAAGGTGCTTGAACTAAACGGAGCCGCTGCCATGGCGCTGCATGCCTGCGTTCCAGGTATGGATATTGAGCAGCGCTATGCCATCTTCCAGTCCTTCTTTGACCGCATGCTGGCAGTCTGTGAGACCAACAGAAAGCGGGGCAATGGCCGCTATATGCTGCTGGTAGAGCTCTATCGGAAATCACGCAGCCGTCTGCATCGTACCAGTGTGCAGTGGGATGACGTGAGTTCCGCCCTGCGGAGTATCAAGGCAGCCCGCAGGGCATTGAAGAAGTGACAATCCGGAAAACAGGCTGAAGGGAGCTTCCATATGATAGTGACGATAATCTGGGTACTGTTCATTCTTGGTATGCCCGGGATAGTGCTTTATGCGGCCCGCAGGGTTGCATTTCTCGATACAATCGGGGCTGTTGTCATCTGTTACGGTATAGGGCTCGTTCTGGGGAATATCAGGGTTCTGCCCGACGATTTTGCCGGTACCCAGGAGATCCTCACAACGCTTGCAGTCCCCCTGGCTCTGCCCCTGGTCTTTTTTTCGATGGACCTGAAAGGCTGGAGAAAGCAGGCCCCGACTGTTGTGAAGGCCTTTTTCGGTGCACTTATTGCCACCGTTACCGCATCGCTTATCCTCTTCTTCATATTCAATCCCCTAGTCGGTGAGGATGCCTGGAAAGTGGGTGGGATGCTCGTCGGTGTCTATACCGGAGGGACACCGAACATGGCAGCCATAGGTTCGGCTCTTGAGATCGGATCTTCACGCTATATTGCCGTCAACAGTGCCGATGTTATTGTCGGGGCGGTGCTGCTCTTTCTGCTGCTTACGGTCTTGCCGCGCATATTGCGATTCATACTGCCGCCATTCCAGGCGGCTAGCAGCAGCACCGGGGTACAGGGAGGTGAGGAGCGGCGGGAGCGTAGGTTCAGCCCCTATTTTGTCAAGTGCAGCCGGGGAGAGCTGGGGAGTCTGCTGGCAGCATTCGGCCTGGCCGTGCTTATCTTCGGGGCAGGGGGCGGATTGAGCCTGATTGTTCCTGCTGAATACGCCTCTGTTACCGCTATCCTGGTGATAACCACGCTAGGTGTCCTGGCATCGTTTGTCCCGGCAATACGGAGAATCCCCATGACATTTCAGCTCGGTCACTATTTCCTGCTCGTATTTTCCCTGGTGGTCAGCTCCATGGCGGATGTCAGGCAGCTCACGGCAACAGCTCCGGTCATGATTGCATACATTGCCGTTCTGCTGCTGCTGACGCTGCTGCTCCATACTCTGCTGTCCAAACTGCTGGGCGTCGACCGGGATACCCATATCATCACGGCAACCGCCCTTATCTACTCCCCGCCCTTTGTACCGGTCATTGCGGCATCTCTGCGCAACCGTGAAGTTGTCATGGCAGGAATGGTCACCGGCATTGCCGGTTGGGTCGTCGGTAATTATCTCGGTATTGGATTCGGATACCTGCTGCGGCTGCTGGTGCGGATATGACAGCAGGGGAGAGTTACCGTAACGTTACTGTGGAGAAGGTTGTCCAGGGGGGCAGGGGGCTCTGCCGTACAGACGAGGGAATACTCTTTGTGGAGCAGGGGTTGCCCGGTGAGCGGCTGGCTGTTGCAACACATACCCGCCACAGGGGGTATCAGGAGGCCGGGATAGTTGATATCCTCTCCCCATCGCCGCTACGCAGGTCGGCTGAGTGCCGCTACTACGGTCTCTGCGGCGGATGTGATTTCCAGCATATCACCTACGAAGGGCAACTTGAGCTGAAGCTGGAGATCCTGCGTGAAAACCTCCTTCGGATCGCGAAATTCCCACCGGAACATGCGGTGTATGAGACCCTGTCCATTCAGCCGGGACCTGCGTGGGGATACCGCTGTCGGGCAAGGTTCCAGAGTGATGTGGCTGCCGGGAGCGTTGGCTTCTTCGGGCGTGCCAGCAACCGGGTAGTCTCTGTTGACCACTGTCCGGTACTTACTCCGGTACTGGATACTGCCCTATCAGACAGAGAGGCCATCCATGATATCCTACCGAAGAGGAAAAGGGGCAGGAGTCAGCGGGAATCGGGGATCTTTGCCCTGGCAAATGAGAGTGCCTACGCCCTCGAGGGGGAGCGGATCGGCATGAACCTGCTCGGCAGGGATTTTGTTACGGAAGCACGCCTCTTCTTCCAGGCCAATCGATCCCTGTTTGAGACCATGCTCAGTGAGTATATCCTCCCTGAAGCAGGGGAGCGGGCTGTGGATCTATACTCCGGGATCGGAGTCATAGCAGCGTTCCTTGCCGAATCCTTCAGCCAGGTTACCGCAGTTGAGACTCAGGCCGGCTGTCGCAGTTACGCCGAAGCGCATCTTCCCGGTCATGCCCGACACTACTGCGGGTCGGTGGAGAGCTGGAGGCCGGAATCTACTGGTGGTATTGATCTGCTTGTGGTGGATCCGCCACGGACCGGTTTGTCCGGTAAGGCATGCCGAGGGATCCTCGAACTGCTACCGGAACGGATTGTCTATATCTCCTGCAATCCGGTAACGTTCAGCAGGGACGCTGCCCTGCTGAACTTCACGGGGGGGTATCATCTGCAGACCGTAACAGCCTATGATTTCTATCCTCAGACTACCCACATGGAGCTTGCCGCCCGTTTTCAGCGCCCGGCTTCCTGATCAAGCAGTGCTTCGATGAACGCATGGGGTTCGGCGGTATTCCTGGGTATCTGCCTGATGGCCTTGATGAGACGCGGCAGATCATCATCATATTCCGCAAAGAGCTTCTTCAGGACTTCATCGTGGCCATAGTAGACGCCATAGAGTGCGATGAAGGCGTTATTGATAGCAATTTGAGGTACACGGCGGTAGCTGTCGGTGCGGTAGCGCTCATCGTAGGAGGCGGAAAAACGGGTCTGGAACTCGTCGATGATGCGCTGCTTGCCGACTCGCATGGCCGCTTCGGACCTGTTGTCGGCATAGAGTGCTTCCAGCTCTTTGCGCAGCCTGCCGATATCATCCAGCCAGGTGCGGCGGTCCAGATTTGCATCGCGCATCAGCTGCATCTCCTCGGAATCGGGACCAAACCTCTCAGAGATGTAGGCGACAGCACCTTTTTCACCGATAAATGAGGCAATCTGCTCATTGAACTGCGAGCTGTTCTTCAGCCAGACGGTGGCATGAACCTGCTCGTGGATCAGCATCTCTGCAAGGGTGTGGATGTCGTAATCGGTCATGAAAGAGTAGAGCGGATCCCGTGTGTATCCCAAGGTACTGAAGGCATCCACGCCCCGTATCCAGGTATCATATCCGTTGTTCTTGAGACGGTCAGCCTCTTTGCGGGCATCTTCAGATTCATAGAAGCCCTTGTAGGGGACTGAGCCGACGAGGGGGAACTTCCAGAGATAGGGGGCAAGATCGAATTCGCCGGCAGCCGATACTACGGCAGCAACGTAGTCCTTCTCGGTTTTTATGTAAGAGGTGTAGTTGCTGCTCCGCTGCAGGCCGAGCTGTGAATCGGCATAAGCGATAATATCATCGATCCGCCGGAAGAACTCCCGCTCCTCTTCGGAAATATCCTGCTGATCCCGGTACTTCCCGACGGGAACGGCACTGAGCCGTTCCTGCAAGAGATATGACCCCTGTTTGAGGAGATAGCAACCGGACGATGTCAATACGTGCAACAGCAGCATGATGAGCAGTGCTCCCCGTAGTGTCTTCCGCATATAGGTTCCCTCTTCCTCCCGGTATCTGCGATTGCGTATCGTCTGCAGCGAAACCGCAAATTGCACCATATCTGGTGCCGGTTGGTGGTGTTGTACACCACTGTCTATTATAGTAGCAGTTTTTCTCAATATATGTAACTTTTATGTGGTCCAGGAGTATTATATTAACGTAAGCAGATGGGAAATGAGGCGAAGAACAGGTTTCTGTGAGAAAAAAAAGTCGCCCGCATGGAGGGGCTGTGATGAGTAAGTGTAGAGTGATATGTGTGATGATACTGCTGCTGGCACTTCCTGCTTCGCTGTTTTCACTGGATCTTATTGGATTGCGGGTGGGACCGACAGCTATGCTGAATGTTCCGATCAATCCTGAGTATATAGAGCCAGATTTTCTTGAAACCATAGATGTTGATGATTTTCAGTTTGGAGTGGATGCCCGCTTCAATCTCACGGTTGTTGAGGTGAATGCGCTAGCTACCGTTGAGCCGATTGTCGATATCCTCGGTAAGGTTGCAGGAGTGATGGTTGCGGCCAATCTGGGTGCAGGGGTATCCATCCCCCTCCTCGATATTGTCCGTTTTGGGCTCTTTGCCGGACCCTCCCTGAGTTTTGCCGTAAGCGGGAGCGGGTTTGAGCCGGGTGAGGATTTTCCGCTGCAGCCCGGAGATTTATTTGCTTCCAACCTCTTCGTGCGGGTGACAGCGGATGTGATGCTAGGTTCTCTTTCAGTCGGAGGAACCTATATCATTGACACGAACACCAACCTCAACAGTATCTTTGACGAGGGCTTTGATCCGGCTGTGATTCTGGAAAATCCTGTGGGAAGGGTGGGTTTTTCGGTGCTGTATGCACTGTTTTGAATAACGGAGAGTAATCCTGACAGGTCACACTGTCTGGGTACTCATAAATGGATGTAAAAGGAAATTTTACTTCCTTTTTACGGTAAAACGGGTATATAATAGACGAAATCGGTCTTTTATATATACATTAAAACTTTTTTGGGGGCTATGAGTATGAAAAAGAAACTATTTGTCCTTTGTCTGGCAATACTGCTGGTACTGCCTGCGACCCTGTTCGCCGGTAGTTTTCTCGGATTGAAAGTCGGTGCGGCCGCAATCCTGAACGAACCAATTCCATTGGATCCTGAAAGCACCTTTGACCCGACTGAGATTTCCATTGATGACCTCTCCTTCGGAGCCGATATCAGGCTGAACGTCTCTGTCCTGGAGGTATCCTCCCTCATCCAGGGAATGGTGATGGACTTGGGTGAATTCGGTATGGGGGCCTACCTCTACAGCTATGTTGGAGCCGGCCTCTCCCTGGAACTCTTCGGGCTGGTTGATCTCGGTATCACGGCCGGGCCGTTCATCGATGCAATTGTGACCGAAAGCGGTGATTTCTGGACATCTCTCGATGAATCAACCATTGAGGAGCAATCACTCTATCTCAGAGGTACTGTAGACGTGAACCTCGGCGGAATCTCAGTAGGCCTCTTTGCCATGGTAGATCCCCAGGTTACCATCGGGGACCTGATGGACCCGACCTTTGATCCTGGTTCCATTGCAGAACCCACTTCCGCCATCGGTGGAGTATCGGTACTGCTCGGGCTGCTCTGATCAGAGCGCACATATAACCAGTTTGTTTCTCAATCCCCGGTTATTCGCCGGGGATTTTTTACGATTGGAGCTTGCCCGGGTACCCGATAAGGTAATTGTACCTCCTGCAATTTTTCGGGAATCGCTCAGGAATCGACAGTTCACGGCTTGATCAACTGCATGGAAAACTGGTATATTCCCGAAAACTGCAGGAGCCGATACCGTCGATGATGAAAATTGACACTGTACAGAGACGACCCGCTGAAAAGCCTTCAGCGGCTGTATTGGTTCCGCGATCAACTATTATTGTCCAATAAACCGGTATTTTTTACCGGTTTTTTTTTAGCCTGCTACCATGCGGGCAAGCAGCTGGAGAAGCGGTAATACCGGAGGAGAAAGTATGGGGAATCGGTTCAAGGGAAGGAGTCTGGCAGTCATCAACGATCTCTCGATAGAGGAACGGCTCTATCTGTTCGAACAGACCCGGAGGCTGAAGCAGGCTATGGCAGATGGCAACGAGACGGTTGTCGACAACTTCAGGATAGCGGACAGAAGCTTCGGGATCTATGAGGTCTTCCTTGAGGACAGTACCCGGACACGGGAGTCCTTCAAGAATGCCGCCAAGTTCCATGATATCAAGGTATCGGCGCTGAACACTGACAGTTCATCCTTCAACAAGGGGGAGAGCTATGCCGACACATTCAACACCCTCATCGGATATGATAACACCCTATTCGTCATCCGCAGCAAGCTTGAAGGTGTCTGCCGCTGGCTTGAGACAGCTACCGCCGCCTATGCCCGTCGGAACAATCTGGCACAGGCACCGGCGTTCATCAATGCCGGGGACGGGAAACATGAGCATCCCACTCAGGAGCTGCTTGATGAGTTCACCTTCCTTGAAGATAACGGCTGGAGTACCGATTCCATCCATCTTGCGCTTGTAGGCGACCTCTTCCACGGCAGGACGGTGCATTCAAAGGCCAACGGTCTTGCCCTGTTCAACCGGGTGAAAGTTGACCTTGTTGCCCCGGACGAGCTTTCCATGCCGGAGGATTACCTCTCAGTCATGCGTGATAACGGCTTTGAGATCAGGACCTTTCCTTCAATCGAAGCCTACCTTTCCCAGCCCGATACTGCCGACAAGTGGTACTTCACCCGTCCGCAGCTGGAGAGAATGGGTGAGCGAGTGCTCCGCAGGCAGGACGAGCTGCGCAGGTCAATTACCTTTACCCCGGAATTCATGGATTCAGTGAAACCGGGAACGCAGTTCTACCATCCGCTTCCACGGAACAAGGTTCATCCTGTCATTCCACCCTTTCTTGATGAAACGCCCCTGAACGGTTGGGAGCGGCAGTCTGCCAACGGTATGCTGGTGCGCATCATCCTCCTTGGTCTGATCAGCGGTCACATCGGGGATGATTTCCTGCCGGCACTCGAGCCTTCAGGCAGCTCAAAAGAAGAGGTATTCATTGAGAAGGTTTCCTGTCCGGAAGAGCTGAGCAGAGCCGATGACAAGCGATACTACTCGGAAGGGGTACGGCCCATTGGCGAAGGAGTGGTAATTGACCACATCTGTCGTGACGAATCCTCCGGAGAGATACGCGAGCATATGCACAAGATTGTCTCGCTGCTGAATCTCCACGGGAAAGGCGGTGAGTGGGTATCGACTTCCAGGAAGGATCCGGCTTCGTTGAAGGGAATCATCTTCCGTCCCGGGCATCAGGGGCTGAGTGAGCCGGAGGTCAAGCGGCTTGCAGCCCTCGCTCCCGGCAGCACCCTGAATGTCATCCGGGAGGGGGCGGTCAAGGAGAAGTTCCGGCTCCATCTGCCGCCGCAGATCTACAACCTGCCCGGCCTTTCGTGCAGAAACAGTGCCTGCATTTCGCATCCTGACCATAATGAACGGGTCCCGGCGCACTTCCACCGCACGGCACAGGGGGGGCTGAAGTGTGAATTTTGCGGAACCCGTCATACCTACAAGGAAATCTGGAAGAGATAAGGACACTGAAACCATGCCAAACTATACGGAAACGGAAACACGCATTCTTGAAGAGATATCACAGCGCTTCGGTCGCAGGCTGGCTGCTGAGGCCCTGCGACTGGGAGCGGTGAAACTGCAGCCAAAAGATCCGTTCACCTGGGCATCAGGCTACAGAATGCCCCTCTATAATGACAACAGGCAGTTCCTGCGGGAGTCCCGGCTCCGTAAGCTGATTGCCGAGGCCTTTCTTCTGATGCTGCATCAGCTGCGACTGACCCCTGACAGAATAGCCGGAACAGCAACAGCTGGCATACCGCATGCAACCACCCTGGCCGATGCAGCCGGACTGCCGCTGCTCTATGTCCGCAGTGCCGGTAAGAAGCACGGAATGCGCAACTCCATTGAGGGAGTGGTGCAGGGGGCCGATCTCAGCGGTGAGACGGTGCTGCTGATAGAGGACCTGATATCGACGGGGGGTAGCTCAGTGAGGGCGGTCCATGCCCTGCAGGAGATCGGTGCTTCGGTACCGTGGTGTTTTTCGATTTTCACCTATGGGCTTGCCGCTGCTGATGACACCTTCTCCGAACTTGTGCTGCCATGCAGGTATGCCAGCATCATCACCTATGATATCCTTATGGAGGAGGCTATCGACGAAGGCTGCATAACCCGGGATGAGCTGCAGGATCTGCAGGCATGGCGTACAGCTCCCATGAGCTGGGGTGAAGAGAGAGGTTTCCCGAGGATCAGGAAGGAGGATGATTGATATGGGTGATTACTGTACATATCTGCGTGAAAGTGCTGAAAACAGGAGAAGTATCGTCTGCATGGGACTTGATCCCGTTGCTGCCTTCCTTCCTGACGCTGTTGGAACTGCGGCAGCCGGTATTGTGACCTTCTTTTCTCGGATATTCGAGGAGATGGAGCGCAGGGCCGTGATACCGGGGGCCTTCAAGCCGAATATCGGGTACTATGCCATCCTGGATCGCCCCCGTAAAGGTAAGTTTGACGGCAGCAGGGCCCTGGCGGAAGTTCTTGACCTGATTGAGGCCACCTTTCCCGGCGTCCCGGTCATCCTGGATGCCAAACGGGGAGATATTGCCACCTCCAGCCGCAATTATGCCCTTGAGGCATTCTCTTCCTGGAAATGCGATGCTGTTACCGTATCGCCCTACATGGGCAGTGATTCCGTTGGCCCGTTCCTGCAGTTCAACAGGGGCGTGTACGTGCTCTGCAGGACTTCAAATCCCGGTGCAGTTGATTTCCAGGAGCTCCCCCTTAGCGGAGCAGCCCTGTTCACCCATGTTGTAAAGAAGATCATGGAGTGGTCTGAAGCTGCTCCCGGCATAGGTGCTGTTGTGGGAGCAACAAGTCCGGATGAACTGCAGCAGGCGGCTGAACTGGTAGCCGGGATGGCAGTGCCCCTCCTCATCCCCGGGGTAGGGTCCCAGGGAGGCAGCGGAGGCGAGACTGTTTCCCGGCTGCTGGCAGCCGGATATGATCCGCTGCTGGCCCGGATTAACAGCTCAAGCGGAATTACCCACTCCTGGAAGGACAGAGGAGCCCCGGTGAACTGGCCCGCTGTAGCTGTTGATAACCTCGAGCGACTGCAGGAAGAGACAGGAGCGCTGCTTTGGTAGTGCACAGGAAGGCCTCCGCAATAATGGAACTGCTCAAGGGAGCTGCCGGGCGCAGGGAGGTGGTGCTCTCAACGGTTTCGGGAGTTTGCTCCACAAAACCGGCGATGATACGCTTCTTTGACCATGCCGTTCCGGCAATACGGATGATTACCACGAAGAGCTTTCAGGTGCTTCCCAACTCCGGCAACCGGGAACCGATCATTGCCGAACCGTACCCAGGTGATTTCGGCAACTCGGTTGGGCTGCGGAATCCAGGGCTTGATCAGGCCCTGAAGGAGGTGATAGAACTGCGGCGGCAGGGAATCGCGACCCTCCTCAACATATCGGTATCGGCATCGAATCCGGAGGATTTCACCACCCTCGTGAAGGCTTTCGGGCCCTATGCCGACCTGATTGAGCTAAACTTCTCCTGCCCCCATGCATCTGCCGGATACGGATCGAGTATCGGGGGTGATGCGGAGGTTGCCGCCATGTACATGGCGGCTGTCAGAGCTGCTGCGGGAAGAACCTTCCCGGCCCTCATAATCCCGAAGCTGACACCCAATGTTGCTGATATCGGTGCCGTCGCCCAGGCTGTGATGGCAGCAGGTGCCGACGGACTGTCGGCAGTCAATACCTTCGGACCGGTCCGGTATACCGAGCCCCATTCAGGTCAACCCATCCTCAATAACAGCCTTGCTGGGCGGGGAGGGCAGAGCGGGGGCTGGATATTTGACCGGTCGATTGCCGCCATCCGCTCCATCCGTCAGGCAGTCGGTCCGGATGTGCTGCTGCTCGGTATGGGAGGGGTCTCCACCGGAGAGGAGGCGGCTGCAATGGTGCAGGCCGGTGCCGACACAGTGGGTATCGGCAGTGCCCTCGGAAGGGTCCACCAGAAACACTGGCCTGCCTACCTGCAGGTAATTAAGGACGCTGCCGAACGCATCCTCTACGGCAGCGGTACAGACGGTGAGCAGCTAAAAACGGCTGCCGCATTCCTCAGAACAGAATCGGCCATGCAGTATACACCTCATGTGATAGAGGAGATTCTCTTTCACACGCCCGATACAGCAGTGATCAGGCTGGGGGGAGCGATCCCATGCAGTCCGGGGGAGTATGCCTTTATCTGGCTGCCGGATAAGGGGGAGAAACCCTTCTCTATAGCAGGCAGCTCACCACTGACCTTTGTCATCAAGGCAAGAGGGGCGTTCACCAGGGCTCTGCTGGCATCTGCTCCCGGCGATACGGTTTATATCAGAGGATTGTACGGGGCCGAAGTGCAGATTGATACATGTGACCGAGCTGTCCTGGTTGCAGGAGGAACCGGTATTGCCGTGCTGCCCTCTCTGGCCGGGAAGCTACATGACCTGAATATCCCGCTGGAGATCTATCACGGTACATCGGAGGCAGGGCGGGGGGCTCCGTTGCTCTATGAGGAGCTCTCCAGCTATGGACCGTATCACTCAATTCCCGATGACGGTATCCCGGGACGGGTCCTTGAATCGGTCCCCTTTGCACAGGTCCGTGAGGAGCATGTCGCCTGGTACCTTGTCGGGCCGGAGCTGTTCATGAGCAGGGCGGCAGCCCTTGCAGTGGCTGGCGGGGCATCCCCGGAAGCGATCATGCTCTCCATGGAACGTCCGTCATTGTGCGGCATTGGAATGTGCGGGGAGTGTGCCTGCGGTGAGCGGCTTACCTGCCAGTACGGGACATTTATCTCCTATGCCTGTCTGCAGGCTGAGGCACCGGAGCTCCTGGAATGATAGATCCCCATGTTCATCTGCGTGATTGGGAGCAGTCGCACAAGGAGACGTTGTACCACGGGCTCAGGAGCGCTGCATCGGCCGGATTCTCCCTGGTTCTCGATATGCCGAACACCGTCCCACCGCTCACCGGGGAGGCGATGATCCGTAAAAGGTTGGAAGATGCCGATGCTGCTGCTGCCGCAGTGATGCATGATACGGGGCTGCGGATTGCCTACGGCCTCTATGGAGGGCTGACGGCCGATCTGGAGCAGGTGAAGGAGCTGGTTCGCCTCCATGCCGGAATCTTTCCCCGCTTGGTTGGCTTGAAGCTCTTTGCCGGACACTCTACAGGGAGAATGGGAATCCCGTCTGTTGCGGATCGGGCAGGACTCTTCTCGCTGCTTGCCGGGCAGCACTACCGGGGTGTGGTTGCCGTGCATTGCGAGAAGGAGGAGCTGCTGCGGCCTGAGCTGTGGGACGACAGCGATCCTTTCTCCCACAGCAGAGCCCGTCCGGCTACAGCGGAGATCGTTTCGGTGGAGGAGCAGATCAGGCTGGCTGATGAGGCCGGATTTGCAGGGACTCTCCATATCTGCCATGTCAGTACGCCGGCTGCCCTGGAGGTAATCGAAGATGCCCGTACGCATGTCGCCTTCAGAATTACTTGCGGTGCTACCCCGCACCACCTGCTGCTGGATAGCAGTTTTCCCGGTCCGGGGGAGCTGGTCAAGGTGAATCCGCCTCTCCGTTCCCCGGAAGAGCGCAACGGCCTCTACCATGCCCTGCTGGAGGGGCGAATTGACTGGATTGAGACCGACCATGCCCCGCATACCCCAGCGGATAAGCAGCAGGGCGCTTCCGGCATCCCCGGCTTCCACGGGCACCTGCTTCTGCTGAAGCGGCTCCTGCATGACGGAGTTCCTGTCAGGCAGCTGCAGGCGCTGACGCATGGGAACTGTGCTGATGTCTTCAGCTTTACCCTTTCCGGGGATGAGGCGACGTTCTTCAGGGCAGACAGGCTGGAAGCCCGGGCAGTCTTAGTTGCCGGGAGGTATGCTGCCGATCCCTACTGCTATATTGATGCTGCGGAGATGTCGGGAATATCGACATAGGCATCCAGGAAACGGAACAGCTCGCGTCTGTATGCAGCGGGATCTTCGGGAAGTGCCTTGGCATGGACTGCATTGTCGGCAAGATAGAGATAGGTGTCTGCTTCCGGAGATCGTTTTTCTGCGATGGCCCGGGACATGTAGGTAGGAACATAGGTGTCTGCCGTGCCATGGGCGAGAAAGAGTGGTGTTGCCGATGCGGCCGCGGCTGCGGCGGGGTCGATATCGTGGAGGGAGAAGCTGCAATGGCGTTTGAGGTAACGATCGCAGAATAAGAGTGTCATTGAGCGCATGAACTGGGGAATGTGGTGCAGTTTCAGTTGATGGGAATAGAGGTCACCGACATTAGAGTAGGGACAGTCGGCATGGATGAAAGTTGCCCGGGAGTCTATGGCCATGTGCTGCAGAACCGTTGCAGCTCCCATGGATTCCCCTACAAGACCGAGAGTCGTTGTAGCGGGAAACTGCCGGTATGCCCAGTCGATGATCTGGTTGAGATCTCTCTTCTCGTAGTATCCTGCTGTACAGCATGTACCCCCGCTGTCTCCGTGATAGCGCTGATTGTAGGCTACTATGTTGAACCCCAGACCCAGGTAAATGCTGACGAACTTGAGCATGCCGTGCCAGCTCCAGGTATGCCCGTGGACGAATACCGCTGTCTTCTTCGGATCTGTGCCGGCATAATAGACGCCGTGGATACGATACCCCAGATCGGAATCTATGAAGAAACGGTTTTCACTGATCATTTCGAAGAATTCCGGGGTGAACTCTTCTGCTTCAAGCCCCTTTTCATAGGTGTACTCAAGTGACCGGGTGCGCGGTTTTGCAAACTTGCGGGCCATGTGACGGCCAATGAAACTGGCTGATCCAAGATAGATAAGGGCTGCTCCGCAGAGTATGGTGATGACAATAGTGAGTGGATTCATGAGAGATCCTCCTCCCCTTTTGCAGGACTCTTTCCGCTGTCTGTTTCACCGGAAACCTTTCTGAGTACTTTCAGGACATAGGCTTCATTATAAAAGAGAAAACAGATTAACCCAAGCAGGACAAAGGCCAGGGCGAACAGCCCGGTAAGACGGACCCCCAAAGGCGCTTCCCGGGTGCTTCCCAGCAGAAGCAGTGAGGGGAAGATAAGTCCGGCCAGCATCTGGCCCATCTTTGACATGAAGGTCCTGGCCCCGTAGAAGATAGCTGTCTTGTGCTGGCCGGTCTCTATTGCATCGGCATCGGCAATATCGCCGATTATCGAGTTGGGCAGGATACCGAACACTGCCAGGGGAATGCCCATGAGGATGACTACCATATATCCCTGCAGCCGTGCAGAGAACGGCAATGTGCCAAGCGTGATGATCAGTGTATAGACAACGGCTAGCAGGATAAAGGCAATGATCATGAGACGCTTCTTACCGGTTCTCTTTGCTATGACAGTTGTCGGCAGATAGAAGATGAATGAGATAGCAAACATGATGATCTGCAGGGTTGAGGTGAAGGACTCCTCCAGCCTCAGCAGAATCGTCACGTAGTATACCAACCCCGAAGTGGCTATCGTCAGGGCTGTCCAGTATACGAGATCAGAGATGGTGAAGAGCCGGAAATTCCTGTTCCTGAAAGCCTGGGCCAGGGAAGAAGTGATCGATAGGGTGTTCTCGGTGTTCCTGCTGTATCGCCTTTCGTCTATGAAGAGGATGGGTATGAGCATGCAGAGAAATCCGACGACTGCAAAGAGGGCGACGACCAGCCGGAAGCTGGCTCCGGGGGAGAGACCGGCCTGTTCAAAGACAGCCTTGATTGAGTAGACCTGAGTGCCAATAGCTGTCCCCACCGCCCAGGTGATCGATATGAGGGTGCTGAGCAGCAGCCGTTCGCGGGGATCGTGGCCGAGTTCGGACATCATGGCGAAGTAGGGAGTTACGTACATCGTCATGCACCAGTAGAAGATGATGATCGTGACGAATACCCAGACTGAGTTGATGGTACTGATGCCCGCTGCAGGCGGGGTGAAGACCAGCAGGGAGAAGAGGGCGAAGGGGAGGGCCCCTATGCGCAGGAATTTCTTGCGGCTGCCGCTTCGGGCCTTACTCCTGTCGGAGAGGCCGGCAATGAGCGGGTCGGTAACTGCATCGAAGAGCCGGCTGGCACCGAATGCCAGGCCGATTACGGTCAGGAACCCGAGCACGAAGCCCTGATAAATCCTGGGCGTGAAGATGGCCCCGCCGGTCTCCGGGGGCATGTAGTAGTACACCAGCAGATTCCCCGGTGCATACGAGGCCAGCGCCCAGCCAAGCTGTCCGAGGGCAAAGATTATTTTCTTGGAAAGCGGAAGTTTCTGCAGGCTCTGTGCCATTTTGGTCCTCTTGGAAACTACAGGGTGAAATAAATGTTACACATTGTAAACAATAGTACCATGGAAACACCGCTTTGCCAAAGCCTTTTTTCTGCCAGGTTACCGCATGAGCAGATCGATGATTGTCGCCGTTACCACGAAGATCATGAAGATCCTGATCCAGCGGGTACCCCGGGAAATGACCATGTGAGAACCTATCCATGCCCCGGTTAGCTGGCTGATACCCATCAGCAGTCCTGCTGTAAACAGCACCCGGCCGGCGAGGAGGAAGAGCATCAGGGAGATGATATTGCTGGTGAAATTCATCACCTTAGTGGAAGCCGTTGCCCGTTTGAGGTCCAGACCGGCAAGGGCTGAGAAGGCTATAACCCAGAATGTGCCGGTACCGGGGCCGAAGAAACCGTCATAGAAGCCGATAAGGGGTCCGAAGAGGAGGCAGATGGCCAGCACCGGTAATCGCGCTTCGGAGGAGTCCTCTATCAGCCTTGGAGCAGCGAACATGAAGACCAGTATTGCAGCCAACGCCCACGGCATGACCGTTGCCAGCAAGGCTGCATCGGTACGCTGGATCAGCAGAGCTCCTGCGGCTGCCCCGATTGCCGTAACCAGTACTCCGGGGAGCAGGCTCCTGATGACTACCAGTCCGCTGTGGCGGTAACGCAGCATGGCTGTGCAGGATCCGAATGAGGCCTGCAGTTTGTTGGTAGCAATAGCCGCATGCGGAGGAATTCCGACAGCGAGCAGCAGGGGTATGGTAATGATCCCACCGCCTCCTGCAACGGCATCGACAAAGCCGGCAAACAGCGCTCCCGCACAGAGAATGATCAGTTGAATGGCAGTAAGATCCACAGCTTCCTTCCCGATGTCACAGCGTATACTCTTCTGAGCTGCAACCGTGTGCCCATACTGTAGACCAGATATCATCACTGAGCAAGTGTTCGTGAGCCAACTGTTCATTTCCGGTTAATTGCGGCATTTCTGGCCGGATCCCTTTGCAATTGGTTGAAAAACTCTGTAATATCCGGTGTAACGACTTTGGGGGGTATCAGATGAAAGTTACCGATATTAAGGCTATTGCGAAAAGCATGGATATAAAACCGGGCAAGATGAGAAAAGCCGAGCTGATTCTTGCCATCCAGGAAGCTGAGGGGAATTTCCCCTGTTTCGGCACAGCCGAAGGCAGCTGCGACCAGATACAGTGTATCTGGCGGGAAGACTGCCTCGCCTAGCCGTCTATCGTGCTGCAGGGCAGCATGCAGATAGCTGCATAACTATCCATCCTCTCTGACCGCAGTAACCGCTGATGCCGGCAGTCAATTGAGGTGACTGCTCTTCATACCATACTGATTCTGTGGTATACTGCAACTGTTACGGTGTACATTGGTACGAGTACCTGATGCTCCCAATGAAACTGGGTATGTTCAGACCCCAATCCCGGTCCTGTGCCGGGCGGCTCCTCTCAAATAGACATGTCCGGGTATAAGTTTACAAAAAAGTAGTAGTAAAGTCATCTTCTTTGCTGTACATCCGACAGGTAAATGTCCGTACAGAGGAAGCTGAAACATTTTTCTACTGAATACCGGCTGCAAACAGCATTCTGTGGCCTGCATGTGCCGTTCCGGCTATCTCTTTCGGAAATCGTTTCGAGATAGGAGGCTGTTATGCTGTTTGCTGGAAGTTATTATGCGAGATTGAAAAAAGTACCGCGAATGTTCATTCATGAACTGCCGTCACGCAGGGTAGACCGGGATTGTCACTGCGCCACGTGCGGTACTGAGGTGCGGGAACACCTCTTCTTCTGTCCTGTCTGTGAGAAATATTACTGTTTCTCCTGTGGAGTCCACACCATTGCAGGGGTCAGTTGCCCGGAGTGCCGGGAGCTGACCTTTCTGCGGCGGGTGCGTATTGTCTCCTGACTGCAGATTGCACGAAGGGATCGGGAACCGTAACGACTGATCAGAAACCCAGTTCGTTCCCGATCCTGACCAGCTCCACAATGTTCGTAATGTTGAATTTCCGAAAGATCTTCGATTTATGCGTAGTGACGGTTTTCCGGCTGATATGCAGGAATCCAGCTATGGAGTTGATACTCCTGCCGTCAAGCAGGGCAATCATGATCTCCTTCTCTCTGTTGGTCAACCGGTTGAAGATACCCTGCACGGAAGATTCGTCTTTGCCGTTGATGATGCTGTGGGCAAGTATCTGTGACACCTGGTCACAGTAGTAGGTCTGGTTATCGACAACTCGCTGAATCGCCTTGAGAACGACATGAAAGCTGTTGCAGCGGGAGAGAAAGCCGGTGACACCGGCCTTTATGGTTTCAAGGACAATGAACTCCTGAATCTCACCGGCGAGGATGATAATCTTAGCCGAGCGGTTCAGCAGCAGAATCTCCTGCGCCATGGTTATGATACTCATGCCGGCGATGCAGTCACTGAGGATGACAATATCAGGTTGGTGCTCCTTGAAAGCGAGCAGTCCCTCATTTGTGTCAGTGTGGAGACTGATGATGTCAAAGGTCTTCTCTGCCTGCAGCAGGGCCTGCAGGCCCTCCAGAAACAGCATGTGGGAATCGATGAGTATCAGAGATACTTTTCTGCCGGCCATACAGCACTCCTTGAGGCAGAGTTGGATATCATCACTCATCTTCACGTCAAGTATAGTGGAAATCGGGGGAAAGAGTAAAGGATACAGTAGTGTAATAATCAGATACGGATCATACCGTGATACCGAGCTCTGCAAGTCGCTGTGGTGTGGGAATTCCCTCTTCATCCCAGCCTCCGAGCCGATAGTATTCATCGAGCATCCTGTCCAGGTCAACTGTGAGCTGCTCATGCACCCGTTCAGCGTCCTGCTGCCGTTCTGTGGCAATCACCGTGGGATCGGCATAGACGGTAAGCGGTTCCCTGAGTTTCCGGTAGGGAAGCGTGTCATTCTTCCGTGAGAAACCGTGCCGTACGTTATACATCCGCTCAGTGGCAACGATCCGCTCTCCGGCAGTGAACAGCTCCTCATCCGTTATCTGCAGGCCGAGGGCTCGGAGACCCTCAGCCAGATCTGCAGGCAGGATTGCATAGGTCTCGGTGAAGGCGAATTTGCAGATCCCCAGGGCATCGGCAAGTGCGTTGCAGACCTCCGTGAACCGCACCATCTCAGCCTTGTACTGCTCTGAGGTGGTATCCATCAGCTCCGGGCCGCATGCCTTGAGGGATGCAACCTTTCCGACAACCTCGAGATTTCCGGTGAGATCTATTGTGGGAAGGGCGTAGAGGTGGTCGGCCCCACGGTTGCTGGTTGCGTGTCCGAGGGCCATGGCTTTCAGAACTCTTCCCTCCTGGCGGGGTATCTCGACATTCTTCACCTCCATGGCATAGCGTGAAGAGTTTCCGCCCAGGATGCTCGCGGCACTCCGCACACCGTTGGCCAGTATGGTACCGGCGGTCCCCGCCCGGTAGGCAATATCATGAATAAGGCCGATGGTGGTATCCGGATCACCCCACTTGAGATTGTACGCGGGATCGGAGAGAAGGCCGTTCTCGGCAGCCTCCATCGCAAAGGCGATCAGGACACCGACTGAGATCGTGTCGATACCAAGCTCGTTGCAGAGCTTGTTGCAGTATATGAGCAGTTCGGGATCGGCATTCCAGATATTCGGGCCGAGGGCATTTGCGGTTTCGTATTCCGGTCCCTCCTGCAGCGGAGTCTTGAACGGGCCGTCAGGAACTTCTGTCATCCGGGCGCACTTGATGCCGCATGCAAAACAGCCCTGCTTCTTTACCGTATACCTGCCGATTGCCTGCGCATTGAGACGGTCACCGTAGGGGAACTGTCCATAGGTGTGATTCCGGGTCGGATTATCCCCGCTGCGGTTCTTGTAGTTAAGGAGGATCACTGTCCCCCATTGGTTGTAGTCGAGGGCAGCAGGGTGCTTGTTTATCAACGGGGCCACTCTCCTGATAACTTGTCTGAAGGCGCCGGGAAGATCTCTTCGGGCAGTTCCCCTGACGGCAATGGCCTTCAGCTGCTTTGAGCCCATAACCGCTCCCATGCCAGTTCTCGCAGCCGCTCTTCCCAGATCATTGATAACCGAAGCTATCTGCACCAGATGTTCACCAGCTGGACCGATTTCAGCTACCCTGCAGCCGGGGTGACGCAGTTTCAGAATCTCCTCGGTCTCACCGGTCATCTTTCCCCAGAGGTCTCCGGCATCATGGAATGCAATCTTCTCATCCACAATCTCGAGGTATACCGGAGTAGTTGCCTTTCCCCTGATAACCAGCATGTCATAGCCGGCTTTCCGCAGCTCGGGGCCGAAGAAGCCGGATGAATTGGCATAGCCATAGGCCTGGGTTGCCGGTGATTTTGCCGTGACGGTATACCGGGCAGCAGATGGCCAGGGCGTACCGGTCAGTGGCCCGGTCGAGAAAATCAGGGCATTAGCCGGGTCGAAGGGTTTTACCTCCGGACCGACGAGGTCATACAGCGTCTTTGCCGCAAT
The DNA here is from genome assembly GCA_964605195.1 of uncultured Spirochaetales bacterium. Classification (GTDB taxonomy): domain Bacteria; phylum Spirochaetota; class Spirochaetia; order JABMQR01; family JABMQR01; genus CAZSBC01. The sequence continues at coordinate 20,511 of CAZSBC010000012.1, forward strand.
TCCACGGCTGCCCAGGTAGTTCCTGAGGATTCTTTCCGGGGTATCGGTGATCTCTGCGTTACGCAGGGTCAGGTCAATCCATGCAGTTTTTGCCATCTGTTTTCTCCTCCTGATACGCTACGTATATATGCAGTCGATCATCCGCCTGCCATCTGGCTGACAAGAATTACGTAATCACCTTCATGCAGACCCCATCTGTCCCAGGAATCCCGGTGAACAAATGTACCGTTGACTGTGATGCCAGCCGCAGCTCTGAAATTGTCACCCTGCAGCTGAATGTGTGATGATACGAGATGCTCCCACAGGTCATCCACGGTTGCCGCTGCAGGCAGCGAAAGAGTGGTGTGCATTGTTCCGAGCATCATCTGGAAGTATCCTAGCAGGTCCAGTTTAATTGTCATGAGTATTTAACACCTGTTAAATACTATAGAACATTTCACCATGCCGGTCAACTCTCATGCCTGGAATGGAAAGTGTCAGTCAGATGAAGAATTCAAGATTGCCCTCATAAACCACATCCAGCTTTGTCTTGGGCATCCGGATGTATCCGCCGGTATCTTCCATCAGGGCCTGGAAGAGGCTTTTGATGCCCTGATAGCCCTGGGAAATCATATCCTGGAATATGACAGCATCAATACTGTGGTTGATCATATTATTCCTGATGGTATCACAGAGATCAAACCCCACCAGCCTCACGGAGTTGTTGTGCCTATGTACTATGGAGCCGATAAGATCCAGTTCATAGGTGATATCGAGGATGCCGCCAAGTTTCCGGTTGCCCGCAATCAACTCCTCGACATACTGCTGCAGGGCTTCAGTCGTATCAGCAGGCATCACGAACGGGTCAATCAGGGTTACCTCGGGAAAACGCTCCATCTTTTTCAGCAGCCCCTGATACCGATCGGTGACATCCTGGTATTCAACACCATCCCCGCCGAGGAGAACTGCGATCTCTTTGCCGGGTGGAACCATGCGGGCCAGCACCTCTGCTGCCAGGATACCGCTCTGGTAGTAGTTGCAGCCCACGTAGCTGTTGCGGTCGCTGAAAGGTACATCCCTGTTTATCGTGAAGACCTTCCTTCCCATGCCGATGAGCGTATCGATGCAACTTCCCATCGGGTCCACCCGGTTGGGATAGATTGCAAAGGCATCCACCCCGGCCTCGGCCAGCCGGTAGATTTCGCTGATCTGTTTCTCATGCTCCGTGTAATCGGTCAGCGAGTAGGTGACCGAGAGTCCGTAATCACTCAGCTCATCAGCAGCCCAGCGGATGCCCTTGATGAGGTTGTTCAGGGTGTAGGGGGTCCGGGGGTTGTTGTAGCCGCAGAAGGCAATTTCGTACTGTTTGTTTAGGGCCAGATTCTTGGCAGCAAGATTGGGTACGTAGTTATACTTCTGGACAGCGTCCAGGACCTTCTTGCGGGTCTCGTCACTGACCTTGCCCTTGTCGTTCAGGATCTTGTAGATAGTCGTGCGTGATATCCCGATCTTATCGGCGAGTTCTTCGAGCGTTACCTTGCCTTTTTTCTCCATCCGACATCCTTGTCCTGCAGGTGATACCTGCATTATACCTGAGCAGATTGCAGAATGTAAACCGGCATTGATCGAGGATACATACAGGGCAATCGGCTCCGGGCAGCAATAAATCTTTTGACATGAAGCCCGCTTGGCAACTCGAAATTGGATACAGCCTGAGGGCAGGTAATCTTTCCTGTAACGAAAACAAACATAAGTAATTATGTACAGCAGTTTGTGCGTTGAAATGCTTTGGTATTTCTAACTGCTTTATACAAAGTGAGATAATATGATATATTGTCATATTGACATTTTTTGATAAATGGATTTACACTTACGTTTAATTACGTATTGCTGGTTTGTTGAGGCAGCCATGGAGGTGTGACGATGAAGATTAGAGAGAACAGCAGCTGGTCACTGGTTATACCAACCAGCATGGGCATACGGATTACTCCGGTTGACAGGCAGCCGGTGCATGCTTCGCAGCACTTCACGATGACTGCCACTAGTGCCGAAAGCAACGTGGGTAGTGTTGCCTCGTTTCTCGGGCTGCCGGTAAAGATACTGACGGGTTTTGTGCGGGAGAGTCCCATTGCCGAATTTATCCGTGGGAACCTGCGACAACGGAATATAATGTATGAGGGACCTGAGATTGAGCAGGGCTCGCCCTGGGGCTACCGGCATCAGATCAACATTGCCGATTCTGGCTTCGGGGGACGCGGTCCCCGGGTCTATAACGACAGGGCCGGGGAGGTCGGACGGGAGCTGACAGCTGATGATTTCGATCTCGAACGTATCCTTGCCGGGGAGGGGGCTGCCATAGTCCATATCTCAGGACTATTTGCCGCGCTGTCCCCGGGGACAGGTGATTTCTGCCTTTCCCTGGCCAGAAAGGCCCGTGAAGCGGGTACCCGCATATCATTTGACCTGAACTACCGGGCAAGTTTCTGGAAAGGACGCCAGAGTGAGCTTCGCAGGCTCTTTACTGATATTGCTGCTCTGTCCGATATCCTCATCGGCAATGAGGAGGATTTCCAGCTGAGCCTCGGTATCCCCGGTCCGGAAGCGGGGGGGGCGGAGCTGGGTACAAAGATTGAGCACTTCAAGGCTATGATCGGGAAAGCTCGTTGTGCCTTCCCCGGCACATCGGTATTTGCCACCACGCTCCGTGAGGTGCTGGATGCCAATCGCCATAAGTGGGGAGCGCTCCTCTTCGCAGAGGAAAAGTGGTATCTGGCCGAACCGCGTGAAATCGGCGTACTTGACCGTATCGGCGGTGGTGACGGATTTGTCGGAGGACTGCTCTATGGGGTCCTCCGGGGCTGGGAACCGGAGAAGTGCCTGCAGTTCGGTTGGGCGACCGGTGCGATGGCAGTAACGATGCTCACCGACTATGCCCAGCCGCTGAATGAACAGCAGGTCTGGAGCATCTGGGAAGGCAATGCCCGGGTGGTTCGCTGAACACTCACCGGCAGACAGATTATGTGGATTTTTTTTCCTGCAGGGTTTGACATCACTGCATTGCTGTGGTAGGATGCTGATTGTTAACACGTGTTCAATATTCGTTGAGTATCGGCTTTCCAGCATCACGGATGCTTGAAATCCAGGGCACGTTACCACAGACAGATCAATAATTACAGTAGAGGTGATGACTATGTACAGTTCTCTTAAACAAAAGCATCTTATATGTACTCAGGACTGGACTCTTGAGGAGCTGGAGCGGCTGCTGGCCGTTGCCATGCGGCTGAAAGAAGAGCGGAACCTTAACATTCCGCACTATGACCTCCTGAGGGCTAAGACCTTCTTCATGCTCTTCTTTGAAGAGTCTACCCGGACCCGGAATGCCTTTGAGGCCGGTATCCACCAACTCGGTGGGCACGCGCACTTCCTAACACCGAAAGCAACTCAGATAGACCATGGTGAAACGGCCAAGGATACTGTCAAGGTGCTGGAGCGCTATGGTGAGGGTATCGGGATCAGGAAAACCTTCGGGACAGGCAATGCCTATATGCGTGAGATTGCTAAATGGTCCGGAATTCCCGTGGTAAACATGCAGTGCGAGGACTATCATCCGACCCAGGTGCTAGCCGATATCATGACAATTAAGGAGAAGTTCCAGAACAGTCTGAAGGGCAAGAAGATTGCAGTATCGTGGACTTCGGCTCCCAACTATATCAGGCCACTTTCCATGGCGCACTCCCTGGTGCTGGCCATGCCGCGGTTCGGCCTTGATGTGACCCTTGCCCATCCGCCGGAGTTCAGGCTGAAGCCTGAGGTGATGGAGATGGCCCGCAGGAATGCCGAGCTTTCCGGCAGTAAATTCGAAGTAGTCGACAGCATGGACGATGCTGTCGAGGGAGCTGATATCGTCTATGCCAAGGGCTGGGGGCCCATTATGCACACCGAGGATGAGGCTGAGGGGCTGGCTCTCATAGACAAGTATCCCGGCTGGATTGTCAATCAGGAACGTATGGATAAAACCAATCCCGGTTCCATCTACATGCACTGCATGCCCTTCGACAGAGATATCGAGGTGACCAGTGAGGTCGCTGATGGCCCGAATTCGGTAGTCTTTGATGAGGCTGAGAATAGACTGCATATTATGAAGGCCATCATGGCCTGTACCATGGCAGGCCTCTGATCAGCAAGAGAGCCAGGATTCTCTGTAAGCAGACGGGCTTCCTGCTCTCCGGGAAGCCCGTTTCACCATATTGAAAGAGGGGAAGTAATGAGAGAGCGTGATCTGAAAACTTATATAGCAGAGCGGCGGGAGGAGTTAACCCGCTTTCTCTGTGAGTTGGTAAATGTCGAGAGCATCACCTGCCATGAAGAGGAAGCAGTCACCCTGGTTGCCAGGCAGATGGAGCGACTCGGGTATGACGAAGTCATCATCGATGCAACGGGGAACGTGATCGGTCGTATCGGAAACGGTCCGAAGATCCTCGTCTATGATGCCCACCTTGATGTCGTCGATGCTGAGGGGCAGGAGTGGCAGAGTGACCCCTTCAAAGCAGAAGTACGGGGAAGCCGTGTGTACGGCCGCGGAACGGTTGATGACAAGGGACCCTTTGTCGCCATGCTCTATGCCGGGAAGGCGATAAAGGAGTTGGGGCTTGCCGGGAGCTATACCATCTATGTGGTAGGAAGCATCGCCGAGGAGGATTGTGAGGGGTTGGCCCTCGGAGCCTTCCTTGAGGAATATGGTATTGTCCCGGATCAGGTTGTCATTGCCGAGAGCAGTGAACTGCAGATCTGCCGGGGCCATCGGGGCAGGGCCCAGCTGCAGGCAACCTTCACCGGCCAGCCGGTCCATGCCTCACGCCACCGGGAAGGGGTGAATCCCATCGAAGTTGCCCAGCCCTTTCTTGCCGGGCTGCAGGAGCTTGATGCCGGCTTTACCCCTGAAGCCCCGCTTGGCAGGGCTGATGTGGTGGCAGTCGATGTACGCTGCAGGTCAAATTCCCTCAGTACTACCCCCACTACAGCGACACTCTACATGGATCGCAGGACCAATACTGCCGATACCAGGGAATCCATCCTGGAAGAGCTAAAGGCGCTGCCAAACGGCAATCAGTGTGAAATATCATATGTGCAGTGGCGTGCCGAAGGCTATAATGGTAAGATACTGCAGGGAGAGGAGTTCTTTCCTGCCTGGGCCCTAGCAGAGGATGATCCGCTGATCAGGGCCGGGGAGGAGGCCTACCGCAGCATAACCGGTGAGGAACCGGTAGTGACCACGTGGGGTTTCTGCACGAACGGCAACTATACGATGGGGAAGAGGGGGTATCCAACCATCGGTTTCGGACCGGGTACGATGGCGCTGTGCCATGGTCCCGATGAGTATGTTGAAATTGCTGACCTGCTTACCGCAGCCGGCTTTTATGCCCGGCTGGCAGCCGTGCTGAATGAGAGAGGGTAACCGGCGGGACAGTCAGGCTGATAGGAGAGGACTGGAGAGATGAATCTGATTATTCTCGGAAAATTCGTCATTGCCGACCCGCATAGTATCCTGGAAGATGCCGGGGTGGTGATATGTGACGACACGATCTCTGCAGTGGGGGTACATGACCGGCTGCTTGCCGATTATCGCGGGTATGAGGTGCTGGACAGGCGTAACTGCATCATTGCTCCGGGTTTCATCAACTCCCATATGCACTCCTACGGCATCATTTCGCATGGGATAACGCCACCTGTCGAGATTGAAAATTTCGAGGCCTTCCTGGGGAAGTTCTGGTGGCCGCTGGTGGAAAATCGGCTGGATGCCCGAATGATCGCAGCCGCCGGGCGGGCTTCAGCCGTTGAACTGCTCGAGAGCGGGGTGACTGCCTTCTGTGACATCCTGGAGGCTCCAAATGCCATTCCCGGCGGGCTGGAGGCCATTGCCGGGGCAATCGATGATCTGGGCATACGGGCTATCCTCTCATTCGAGGCAAGCGAGCGCATAAGCCCCGAGAACGGACTGGAAGGCTTAGCAGAAAATCGTGATTTCACCCTTGCCCATGCCGGGCACCCGAGAATTTCGGGAAAGATGTGCATCCATACCACTTTCACCTGCCCCCGGCCATTCATACGGCAGGCCGCTGAAATGGCTCGCAGTATCGGGTCAGGGATCCAGATGCACCTGTCCGAAAGCAGGTATGAACCGGACTGGTGCATCAAGCACTACGGTAAACTGCCGGTTGAGGTCTATGAAGAACTCGGGTTCCTTGATGAGCAGGTACTGGCCTCACAGGGGGTGAAGCTCACTGAAGGCGAGATCGACATCCTTGCGGCACGGGGAGTGAAGCTGGTACATGTCCCGCTGAGCAACTGTGAAGTAGGCGGCGGGTTTTCACCGGTACCAGATCTGCTTGCAAGAGGGGTAACCGTAGGCCTTGGTACCGACGGGTATATTAACAACTTCTTTGAGGTGATGCGGGGGGCCTTCCTGCTGCATAAGGCCCACCGGGAGGATCCCGAGGCTATGCCGGCTGCCGAGGTCTATGCCATGGCTACAGAATATGGGGCAAAGTCCCTTGGTGTACCCGGAGGGAGGCTTGAAGCAGGGGGGGCCGCCGATGTCATCACCATACAGGCAGATTTTCCCACCCCGGTCACGCCGGCAAATCTCTTTGGGCAGCTGATTCTCTATCGAAACCCCTCCGATGTTCTGGAGGTATGGGTTGGCGGGCGAAAGCTCAAGGAGAACGGGCAGCTTATCAATGTGGACCGGGATAAGATCCGTGCCGCCGCCTGTCGGGAAGCCGGAAGGCTATGGGACTTCTCCGGCTGACGGAATATCCCAGGAAGCGATGGCCTCATGCCTTTCAGGCCCTGGACAGAGAGAAAGTAGAGGAATAGCGTATGGACAGTTCAGTAACAATCTGCGGAATTACCCTGAAGAGCCCGCTGGTAGTCGGTTCGGGACCCATCGGGTATGCGGCAGAGGGGATGATCAGGGCCTCCAACCACGGTGCGGGGGCCGTTGTCACGAAGACCATACGGGATACTCCGGCGGAAAATCCCTACCCACATATTGCCGTCTCGGAGAGGTCCTCAATGATCAATGCCGAGAAGTGGACCGATTTCAGCGGGGAGCGGTGGGTAGAGACGGAGATCCCTGCCGCCAAGGCAGCGGGCGTGGTTGTGATAGGCAGTATCGGGCACACAGTACCTGAGGTTGAGCACTGGGTACCCGGTGTTGACCGCGCCGGTGCCGATATCATCGAGCTGGTCTCATACAGGGAGGAGACAATCCTTGCGATGGTGCAGCGGGCTCGGGAGCTTACCGACAAGCCCATACTGGTCAAGATAAGCCCCAACTGGTCCGACCCCGTCTCGGCAGCCCTGCAATCGATCTCTCTGGGAGCAGACGGGATCACGGCCATGGATTCCATCGGGCCGGTCCTCCGGATCGATATTACCACCCAAAAGCCCCTGGTCGGCGGGCCCTTTGGATCGGGATGGCTGACAGGGGCGGCCATAAAGCCCGTTGCCCTGCACTACGTAGCCCGGATCGCCCTGCAGACCGACAAGCCGATTATCGGCCTTGGGGGCGTCATGACACCGGAGGACGGCATCGAGATGCTGATGGCCGGGGCATCTGCCATTGGAGTCTGTACCGCTCCCATGCTGAAGGGGTTGCCCTATCTGGGCGTGCTCAATGAGAGGATCACCCGCCTTGCCGATTCCCTGGGCTTCAGGGAACTCGCTGAAGTGCGTGGTGCGGCACTGCCCAACCTCATCCCTGAGGAGAATATGTACCGTTTTGATTTCCGTTATGTGCCGGAAACCTGCACAGCCTGCAACAAGTGCGTGATAGTCTGTCCCTACCAGGCCCGGAATCTCGATCTGAAGACAAAAGAGATGAACCTTGATGCCGAACTATGCCGCTTCTGCGGTTTGTGTGCGTCGGTCTGCCCCACCGGTGCCCTTACGTTGGCTGATTAGGAGATAATCTGTCCTTGACAGCTGGGCGGGGAGACAGTATGATTACTTATGTTCGCGAGAACATGAAATATGTTCATTATGCCGGCAGGGAATGCACGGCAACCCCGCAGTCACAGGTCGGAACAGATGAAGAATGTAACCCAGGAAGATATTGCCAGAAGACTGAAGATTACACGCACCACAGTTGCGCGGGCGCTCAACAACAAGGGCTATGTGGAGGCAAACCTGAAGGAGCAGATCCTTAAAACGGCCGAGGAGATGGGCTACCGGACCAACCTAGTTGCCCGCTCGCTAGCCAAGAGGGGGGGGTGGAACCTCTACTGCTTCATTGTCTCCTACAATGAGCAGTTTGCCCAGCAGCTTGAAGACGGGTTGCACGCTGCCGAGTCGGAATTCCGGCACTATGGGTTTAAGCTGCATGTCTACCGGCATCATCCTGACCATCCCGAACAGCAGCTTGAGGACCTGCAGGAGGTGCTCAAGGGGAAAGATGCTGACGGACTGATCATTGCCCCCATGCTGAGCGAACGGATTGTGGAGATGGTTGACAGCTTGGCTGACCCTAAGCTGCCAGTCAGCTCCATAAACCTGAAGTTTGACACCAGGAGGAACCTCTTCTATGTCGGTTCGGACCCCTTTGAGGGTGGCAGAATAGCGGCCGAGCTGCTGGGGCATGCAATGGGTGGCAGGGGGAAGATTGCCGTCTTCAATGCCTTCAACCAGTTTGAGGCCCTGTATCAGCGTTTCAGGGGTTTCGTGACTGAGATTGAGAAGAATCCAGGGATAGAGACGGTTGAGTACTGCTATCTGAATGATATCGTGGATACTTACGATAAGGCGTGCGAAATACTCAGGAAGTATCCTGACCTGACGGGGATGTATACCAATACGGAAGTGATGTACCTTGCCCGTGCCCTGGAGGACACGGGGCGCAAGGATGTGAAACTGATAGGCAACGACGTGAATGAGGATGTGAAGCAGCGGATCACAGACTGTTCAATCACGATGGCCCTGCACAACAGAGCCTATTTCCAGGGCTATCTGTCAGGGAAATATATGTGCAACTACCTGCTCAACCAGGTGAAACCCAAACGGGAGATCACCTATGTGGGGTTTGACATAGTGACCCGCAACAACCTGGATGTCGATGAGTACTTCCGTATTCTGACAAATGGATAGCAGGAAAGGGCCGGGAGCAGATCCTCGGCAACACTGAACTGATAAATTACGTAGTCTGTTAAGATCTCCAGAAATGGTTCAACAGCATGGCAGGCAAATTGCAAATATGATCAAAGGCAGGAACGGTGTATGGTAACGGATTTTCCGAAAATCGCGTACGATTATGAGAGAATCAGGCTGACAAAGCTCTTTGAGCACGAGGATATAGCCGCTTTTCCCGTGAAGGGAATAGAGACTGAGGAATCCAGGGCGGTATTCGGCTCCCTGAGATTTCCTGCGCTCCCGGAGGGCCGAACCTACAATTTTGCCTCATTTGTCACATCCATCGACGGGAAGATTGCATTCCTCGACAATCCGGCCGGGCCGGTGATTGCCCAGTCGAATGCCCTTGACCCGGATGGGGCCGATGCGGATTTCTGGATCCTCAACCTGATGCGGGCCAGTGCCGATGTGGTGGTGGGAGGTGCGGTGACGCTGCAGAAGGAGCCTGACGGGCTGGTCTGTCTCTTTGACCAGGGGCTTGAAGATGCCAGGGTGAGAGCAGGGAAACCGAAGGCCCCATGGTTCATGGTCTGCTCACTTGATGGTACGGACATCCCGTTTGGCGATTCGCTCCTTGCCAACCAGCCGGTCATCTTCAATACCTCCCCGGCGGGGCTGAAGCATATAGAGCGAAATATCCGCAATGACTACTATGTTGTCGGGCCCTATGCGAACGCTGATGAGATCGATGCGGCTGCGGTCACGGAGGATTTCAGGAAGCAGGCTGCGACAAGGGCCCCCGTGATAGTGACCGGGGAGGGCAGCAGGCCAGAATCGCTTGCAGTGGTCCGTATACTCAGGCTGATGGGGATGGAGCGGGCCCTCATCGAATCACCCTCAATGTGCCACAGTTTCATGGCAGACGGCCTGCTGGATGAGATGACGCTCAACTACTCCTGTATCTATGTGGGGGGAGGGGCAGTCGGGCTGGGCAACGGCATGAAGCCGTTTACCTCCACAAGCCACCCCCATACGGAGATGCTCTCCATTCATGCCCACAGCCCGAGCTTCTTCTACTTCCGGCACAGAATTCTCTACGGCAGGCAGCCGGAGGGCTACCTGGGAAGCATCTACTGATACGTATCAGCAGGCTGCAGCCAGATGCCATGCGGGGTGGTAGCGACTGCTCTGGTATCAATCTGTAAGTGCAATATGCTGCAATTCTGTGATATTCCCGGCAACATACAACAGTCTGGAGAAGAGTAAGGAGGTGATGAGCAATATAACGTGACCCCCAGTATGCAAATCGTGGATTCACCGTGCACACTGTTGTTAACATTGGATTCGATGTCCACAAGGACAGCTGCGCTCTGAGTTGGTTTTTTGTTCAAAAAGAGCAGGATCTTCGATCATAGCACCATAGCAGGCAAAAGCAGCTTGGTGTAGCAGTACGTAGATACGGTTCAGAAAGAATGCCCAGACGCTGATGTGCTCTGTGGATATGAAGCAGGACCGACCTGGTATGGGGTGTAACGTGATTTGGAAAGTTGTGAATACAACCACATACCTTCACGCAGGAGTATCGTTTTGGTCTGCTGCCTTTTTGCAGTGTTTTTATATACAGATGAACAAACTGCAGCCTGAGAAGGAGTGTATAGTATAAACTGGTGCCTGAAAACAGATAGGCATAATGAGGATTATGCAAGTTGATCTTCACGGTAAAGTTGGGGACTTGACAGGTATGATTAATTTCTGCTGCTGACGATAGGATTGAATAAAAAATCCAGCAAGTCCATTGCGATTAACGTTACTCAAGGGTATAGTATTTCGTATAGTTGAATTTGAGAAAACTTAGAAGGAAAAAACATGCCTACAATTTCTATGTTTTATGGAATTCTTGTCATAATGTACTTCGAAGATATTGGGCGTCATAACATCCCTCATATACATGTAAGATATCAGGGACAAAAGGCTTCTGTTGCAATCAAAGATGGAACATTGCTTGCTGGAGAATTTCCATCGAAACAATTACGTTTGGTTCTGGCTTGGATTGAAATACATCGCGATGAACTTATGGCAGACTGGGAATTGGCAGTTGCAGGCGAAGAGCTTTTTCGCATTGCTCCTTTGCAATAATCACGGAGGATATCATGGAAATATTACTGGATGTAATAAGTGTTGAACCTCATAAAGATAATACTTTGTCACTTACTTTTGAGAATAATCAGAAACGTTTGTTTGACATGACACCGTATTTAGACAAAAAACCCTTTGCAATTCTTAAGGATTCTCCTCTGTTTATGAAAGCAAAGGTTGCATATGGTACAGTTGTATGGCCGGGAAATATTGATATTGCACCAGAAACACTTTGGGATTATTCTGCTGAGGAGTCACATCTGTAACAGATATTCGGGAGACAGACACCGTGCTCAAAAGACAGGCAGCCGGGGGGGTACCTGGGAGAAGCATCTACTGATACGTATCAGCAGGCTGCAGTCAGGTGCCATGCGGGCTGGTAGCGACTGCTCTGGTATGTACTCGCAAACATATAAACTGGTAAAATCATATATTCACGGGAACATACCACCGGCTGGTATAGTATAAGAATATGTTGCGGCACGGTATGAGAACAGCCGGCTTGCTGCTGTGAATACAGGAGGTTCAGAATGAGTTCAGGACAGATACTGAGAGATGCTCTCGCACACCGGGAAGGCAGGGTTCCCGTGGATTTCGGGGCCACTCCGGTTTCCGGCATGCATTGCAGCGTGGTGGAGAAGCTGAGGGCCTGCTACGGTCTTGAGGGCCGCCCGGTACGGATAATCGAACCCTACCAGATGCTCGGGGAGATCGATGACGAGCTGATGGACGCCATGGGAGTGGATGTGGTGGGAGTGAATCCCCGCAATACCATGTTCGGCTTCCCTATGGAGGGCTGGAAGGAGTGGATGACTCCCTGGGGGCAGATCGTGGAGGTGCCGGGCTCCTTCAATACCGTGACCCGCGACGGCAGTGTCTATATCTTTCCCGGGGGCGATACCGAGGTGCCCCCCAGCGGCTGCATGCCGGAGAGCGGTTTCTTCTTCGACTCTGTCAGCCGGCAGCCCCCCCTTGATGAGGACCGGCTCGATCCGCAGGATAATCTCGAGGAGTTCACGGCGATTTCCGATGATGACCTCGCCTATTTCGCCCGGGCCTGCAGGGCTGCGGAGAGAACGGGGAGAGGGGTGGTAGCCAACTTCGGCGGGACAGCGCTCGGGGATGTGGCCCTGGTGCCGGCCCCCGGGATGAAGTACCCGAAGGGCATCCGGGATGTGACCGAATGGTATGTTTCGAC